>JALOSH010000248.1 GCA_025458545.1 Hydrogenophaga sp. | reverse complement strand
CCAAGCCGCCAGCTTCCGATCAAACGACCAGCTCGCGTTCGCCGGGCTGGTGGATGGCAGTTTGTGGACCGGCAAGCCCAGTGCCTGCGTGTGTTTGGCGTGGCGGAAGCTCTCGCCGCCGTTGTGGGCAAAGGCTTTCAGCTTCGGGCATTCGCGCAGCACCGAAGCGAAGTCGTTGAGTTCGGCGTGGCGGATGGCGGTATCCAGGCTGCCTTCTCGTTCACATGCAGCGTACACATCCCAGATGCCCAGCCTGTGTGCCTGCGCGGCTTCGATGCGCTGCGCGTAGGGCAAGGCCATCAGGTCCAGCGACCAGAGCGCGCCCAGGATCTTCCAGAACTGGTTCTGCGGGTGGCCGTAGTACTGCTGCACGCGCAGCGAAGCGACACCCGGAAAACTGCCCAGCACCAGCAGGCGGGTGCGCGCGTCCAGCACCGGCGGCAGCCCGACCAGCCGTGTCATGGGCTTGCAGTGGCGAGCCGGGCCAGGCGCGGCAAGGCGGCCAGTGCGTTGGCGGTGGTGGCCTGGGCCAGTTCGGCGGGTTCGATCCCCCGCAGCGCCGCGACCACAGCGCCGATGCGGGGCAGCTCGGCCGGCGTGTTCACGCCCTGCGGCTGGCCGGCGGCGCGTTGCGCAGCGGTGGCGTAGAGCCAGTGCGGCGGAATGTCGGGCGCATCGGTCTCCACGACCAGCGCCTCCAGCGGCAAATCCGCTGCGAGCTGGCGCAATTTCAAGGCGGGCTCAAAGGTCACGGCCCCGCCGAAACCGAGCTTGAAGCCCAGGTCGATGAAGGTCTGCGCCTGCTGCGCGCTGCCGTTGAAGGCGTGCGCGATGCCGCCGCTGGTGGGCAACTCGCGCAGGTGTTTGAGCAAGCCATCGGCGCTGCGGCGCACGTGCAGGATCACCGGCAGGCCGTGCTGGCGGGCCAGCCGAAGTTGCTCGCGGTAGAAGCGCTGCTGCCGCTCGCGCATGGCCGGTTCGCAAAGCGCGGGCACAAAAAAATCCAGGCCGATCTCGCCCACCGCCACCAGGCGCGGATCGTTGCGGTGTTCGGTGAGCGCAGCGTCCAGCGCGACGAGGTCGTCGTCCTGCGCCTGCGGCACATAGAGCGGGTGGATGCCCAAGGCATACGCGTCGCCGAGCTGATGGGCGAGCAGGCGCACGGTGTCCCAGTTGCTGCGCTCCACCGCCGGGATCACGCAAAGGCCCACGCCTTGTGCAGCGGCACGCTGGCGCGCATCCACCGCCAGGGCGTGCTGGTCGCCGAACTCCGGCGCGTCGAGATGGCAATGGGTGTCGATCCACATGGTGGACTCGGCGGAGCGGGTCAGGTGAGGACGCCCGTCGTCAGGCGCAGGACGCGCCCGCAGCGCGCGGCCAGTGCTTCGTCATGCGTGACCACGATGAAGGCCGTGCCCTGGTCGCGGGCGAGCTGCAGCATGAGTTCGAACACCCCGTCGGCGGTGGTGCGGTCGAGGTTGCCGGTGGGCTCGTCGGCCAGCACGCAGGCCGGGTTGGCCACCAGCGCGCGCGCCATCGCCACCCGCTGGCGCTCGCCGCCCGACAGCTCGGCGGGCCGGTGGTGCAGACGTTCGGACAAACCCACCTTGGCCAGCACCCGCGCCGCCTGCTCGCCCGCCTCGGCGCGGACCATGCGGCGGATCCACAGCGGCATGGCCACGTTGTCGCGCGCGCTGAACTCGGGCAACAGGTGGTGGAACTGGTAGACAAAACCCAGGTGCTGGTTGCGCAGCGCCCCCTGCTGGGTGGCGCTCAGGCCCGACAGTGTCTGCCCCATGAGCTGCACGCTGCCACTGGTGGGCGCGTCCAGCCCACCCAGCAGGTGGAGCAGCGTGCTCTTGCCGGAACCTGAGGCGCCGACGATGGCCACGGTTTCGCCTCGTTGAACCGTCAGGTCCACACCTTGAAGCACGGTCACGTCCAACCGGCCTTCGGTGAAGCGTTTGGTGAGGCCTTGTGCCTGGAGAACGATGTCACTCATGGTCTTACTCGTATCTCAAGGCTTCTGCCGGGTTCACGCGGCTCGCGCGCCAGCTCGGGTAGATGGTCGCCACGAACGACAGCACGAGGGAAATGATGCCCACCGGCAGGATGTCGCCCTGCTGCGGATCGCTGGGCATGCGGCTGATGAGGTACACGTCTTGCGGCAGGAAACTGGCGCCCAGCGCACGTTCCAGCGCGGGCACGAGCGTGTCGATGTTGAACGCCACGCCCAGGCCCAGCAGCAACCCGGCACCGGTGCCGATGATGCCGACCATGGCGCCCTGCACCATGAAGATGCCCATGATGCTCTGCGGGCTCGCGCCCAGCGTGCGCAAGATCGCGATGTCGGCGCGCTTGTCGGTCACCGTCATCACCAGGGTGGACACCAGGTTGAACGCCGCCACCGCCACGATCAGCGTGAGGATGATGAACATCATGCGTTTTTCCAGCTGCACGGCGGCAAACCAGGTGCGGTTCTGGCGCGTCCAGTCGCGCACCAGCAGGCCCGGGTCCAGCTCGCTGGCCAATGAGATCGCCACCTCGCGGGCCGCGTGCAGGTCTTTGATCTTCACGCGCACACCGGTCGCACCTTCCACACGAAAGATGCGGGCCGCATCGTCCATGTGCAGCAGGGCCAGGGCCGAGTCGTATTCAAAGTGGCCCGAATCGAAGGTGCCCACCACCGTCATCTGGCGGATGCGCGGCACCACACCGGCCGGTGTGACCTGACCGCTGGGCGCGATCAGCGTCACCGTGTCGCCCATGCCCACACCCAGGCTGCGCGCGAGTTCGCCACCCAGGATCACGCCGAACTCCCCGGCCACCAGGCGCGGCAGCACGGTCTGCACCAGATCGGCCACGAGGTCGGTCACCTGCGGCTCCTGCGCCGGATCGATGCCGCGCACCAGCGCGCCTTTCATGTCCTCGCCACGTGCCATCAAGGCCTGCGCGCCCACATAGGGCGCGGCACCCAGCACCTCGGGATGTGCGCGCACTCGGGCCAGCGTGTCGTCCAGGTTCGGAATGGCCTGTCCACCAGGCTCGAAGATCTCGATGTGCGAGAGCACGCCCAGCATGCGATCACGCACTTCTTTCTGAAAGCCGTTCATCACCGACAGCACGATGATCAGCGCGGCCACGCCCAGCGCAATGCCCAGCATGGACACGCCCGAAATGAAGGAGATGAAGCCGTTGCGCCGGGTGGCGCGGCCAGCGCGGGTGTAGCGCCAGCCGAGGATGAGTTCGTAAGGGGTTTGCATCGCCTGGGGATTGTGGCATCCCCGACAATGGCCCCATGCCCAACCCCACCGCCGCGCCCGCGGCCGCGCACCACCTGCTGGTTCCCTTTGCCGCCGCAGAAGGCACGGCATGCCGCGCTTTGCTGCCCACACTCCAGCTGCCGAACCTGCAGGCCTTGCTGGGCTTGCTCACCCCATCGCACACCGACGGTGGCGACGAGCACAGCCTGAGCACGCCACACGAACGGGCGCTGGCACGGGCGCTGGGCCTGGCAACCACAGACGGCCTGATCCCCTGGGCGGCGATCCAGAGCGACACGCCCACCGCGCCCCAAGCCTGGTTCTCACCCTGCCATTTCCAGATCGGCACCGACCAGATCAGCCTGATCCCGGGCGAGCAGATGGGCCTGGACGAGGGCACGTCGCGCGCCCTGGTGGACGCGCTTGCTCCCTATTGCGCGGAGGATGGCATCACGCTGCGCTTCGACCATGCCACGCGCTGGCGCGCCAGCGGCGAGCCGCTGCGGGGCATCGCCTGCGCCAGCCTGGACCGTGTGGGTGGTCGCCCGGTCGGCGGCTTCATGCCGGAAAGCCCCGACAACCCGGGCGGCAGCCTGCTGCTCAAGCGTTTGCAGAGCGAAGCCCAGATGCTGTTCTACAGCCACCCGGTGCACGATGCGCGCCAAGGCCAGGGCCTGCTGCCGGTCAACGGCTTCTGGATCAGCGGCGCGGGCGCACTGAACGCCGCCTTGCCACCGTCCCGCCCGCCCACCGTGCCCGACACGCTCCGCCAAGCCGCCTTGCGCACCGACTGGCCCGCCTGGCAGCAGGCCTGGACGCAGCTCGATGCGACCCACATCAAGACCCTGCT
>JALOSH010000247.1 GCA_025458545.1 Hydrogenophaga sp. | reverse complement strand
TCGTGGGCGACCCCGGCCGGACCTTCCGGCTCGTGACACTCAACTTCCTGGCCGGCCGGGGCGACGGTTATCCCTTCCCGCTCGAAGCCGACATGCTCAACCTGGCCAAGCTCGAGGCCGCCATGACCCCTGCCACCGCGGGCGGTGCGGCCAGCACGTCCACAGCCACCCTGGGCAGCGAGCAAGATGCTTTGATGAAGTACTTCAGAAGCCTGTACGCGAGCACGCCCTTCAATGTGGCGGACACGGTCGAAGCGAGTGACCTGCGCATCCAGAATCTGGCCCGTCGGGCGGACACCGTGCTGGACCTCATTCCCATGGCCTTGACGCGCTGAACAAGCCCGTCGCCCTGCCAATAAAAAAGCGACCTGCGGGTCGCTTTTTTGTGTGTGTGGTTCGGAGGCCGAGCAGCGGGATGTCAGCGCCGTCTGCCGCCTTCCTTCAGCGCTCTGGCATCTTCTTGGCCGGGTGTGTCTGGTCAGGCCGCGCGTCCACACAGCGTTTGCGGCAGGTTACGCATGACTTCGCCAGAGACATCGAAAAGAAAACGGCGCCGCAGGTGGAATCTGATGAGTCCAACATCCCTAAAAATGTCGGCGAAATCCCAAGGCTGACGAGCCTGCGCAGCGGAAAGCTCGCTCGCTACAGTCCCGTTGCCGTCACGCTGCAGGTGAGCGTGAAGGTCATGAGACCGCCAGCATTGAGTTGTGGGATGAGCACTCCACCCGCGTCTTGAAGGTTCCCCACCGAGAGTTGGCCAGACGAGGCTCCCACCGCAGGACAGGTGCCGCCGCCGGGTGATGGCGTCACGCTGCAGACAGGCGAAGGTGATGCCGAGCAATCGAGTCCTGTGGCAGCAGGGTCTCGCAGCACGACATCGGCCACGCCGAATCCCTCCAGATTGCCCACCGAGATGGTGTAAGTCGTGGTTTGACCTGCGATCAGGTTGCTGGTGGCGTTGGTCTTGGTGATCGCGAGGTTGGCTGACCGACTCACGACAGCCGTTGCGGTGGCGCTGTTGTTGGAAGTGACCGGATCAGGCAGTGCCACCGCCGTGGTGGTGCCCGTGCGGTTGCTCCCGCTGACCGTGGCCACGTTGACGTAAGAACTGGTTCCGGTCCCGGTGCTGTTGACCGATGCCACCAGGCTCAGCGTTGCGGTGGCGAAGGCCGACAGGCTGGGCAGCGTCCAGACGCCCGATGCGTAGCTGCCGATGCTGGGTGTGTTGCTGGCCAACGTAAGACCGGGCGGCAGGGGGTCTGCAATCGTGACCGACTGCGCCGGGCTCGGCCCCAAGTTGCCCACCGAGACGGTGAACGTCACGGTCTGGCCGAAGGTGACGGGTGTGGTCGGGCTGACCGTTTTGCGAACGTTCAGATCGGCCTCTTCCACCGTTGCAATCGCACATTGGGCGCCATCGGTCGTGCCAGCGGGACCCACAAAGGCTGCAGGAGTCGCTGCAATCCCAACGGCCGCCGGCGTACCGCTGGCGAAGTTGTCGATTCGAAAGAACTCGTTGGTTCCGTTGTTGAACACAAAGAACGCATTCGACGGCCGGTCAAAAAAGGCCGAGCCGATACCGCCCACCGTGGGCGACACAGCGAGGGTGTTGAGGTTGGCGGTGGAGGCGGCGTCGTTGAGCTGAATGCGGTAATGGGTGGTGCCAGTCGTCCCGTAGAGGATGCCGTTGACGCCCTCGATTGCGCTTGAGAACGCCATGTCGCCGAAGTTGTTGGCCGACCCGCTGAGGGAATAGGCCCGCGCCACGGCCAGAGCCCCTGAGGTTCCCGTCGGCGGGATGTTGTCGATTCGGAAGATCGTCAAAGGATTGATGCCACCAGTCCCTTGGCCGACCAGGTAATAGCGCCCGCCCTCGTCGAATGCGCCACCGGTGGGTTGGGTAAAGCCCGTCAGGCCAGCAATCGATCCGACCAGCTCAGCACCTGTTTGCCCCAATCGGTACAGATTGCCTGAGCTGCCGGTCGCGAGCGCATACAGATAGCCATCTCGGGAATTGAAACCAAGGGCGTTGAGCTGCAGCGGCAAACGGCCATTGGGCAAGCTGGCGTAGGGGTTGGTGGGCGTGGTGGTCAACGTAGGGTAGCGAACCAGGTACGTCGCACTGCTCGCGGTTTCTATCCGGATTTGGTAGAACTGTGCGTCACAAGGAAAGGGCGCGCCTGCTTGAGCCCAGGCGACTTGAGCTGCGCTGGCGCACAACGCAGCGCCGACGAGCGAGCGCAGCGCGCGGGTGGTTGACTTGATGCGTGTGGACATGTGCAGCGAAGCGTTGTTTCGTTGAGCGAGGAACCATGTGTCGCAGGAGGGAGGCGCGGAATCTGAGGCGCTGCTCAGCGGGTCACCTGTTTGCTTCATCGCCCTGGCATCGCCATCGCAGGGTGCATCTGGCCCGGTTTGTCTTCCATGTAGCCTTTGCCGTCCTTCACGCCCTTCTTGCCCGCGATCTGCCAGGCGGTGCGCTGGCCGATCAGGCGGGCCAGGAACTCCAGCTCCTCGTCGGTGTGGTTGATGGCGTTGGCCGGGCGGATGAGGCGGCCGTTGCGTTCGGCCGGTTCGCCCCAGAAACTCTGGTGGTAGCTCGACTGCGACAACACTCGGTCGTTCCCACGCACCACCTCCACCGTGCCGTAGCAGTTGCAGAAATAGGTGCGGCCACCCTGGTCTTCCATGATCTCGGTGTACACACCGGTGCCACGGATACCGGCGGTGAGCGTGGGTGTGACGATGCTCCGGTTGCCGCTGCGGCCGAACACGCTGACCACCGCGCCTGTCACCAGGCGCAGCAGACTCACCGCGTTCAGCGAGGCTCCGCGCTCGACCCGCAGGCGCGAGTTCTGCCGCACGTGGAAGGCGGCGTCGCCGATCACGAACACCAGCCGTGAGCCCGGGCCGGTCTGGATCTCGTCACCGGTCTGCACGGTCTGCTGCAGCAGCATGCGCCGCCCGTTGAGCAGAACATCGCCGACGAACTCCACCACGTTGCTGCGCTGCTGCGCCTGGGCCGCGCTCAGGCCGCCGAGCGCGAGCCAGGCGCCTGCGGCGGCCAGGGCCTCGCGGCGCTGGAACCACATCAATTCGTTTTCGGTGCGGCCTAGCAGGGTGTGTTGGGTCATGCCTGTGCTCCCGGGGTGGTTGGATCGGATTCTGCGTCGTCGAAACTGTCGCGAAAGGTGAAGTAGATTGAGGTGTGGAACATGGCCGCCAGCAGCAGCACCATCGGGTACATGATCAACTGCAGCGCGGCGGCTCCGCCGAGCAGACCGCCGATCAGGCTGATGACCAGCCCGGTGCCCATGATCACCCCCAGCCAGGCGAGCATGAAGACCAGCATGGCGCCCTTGTTGGCCCAGCAAGCCATGAGGCTGAAAAACAGGCTCTTGACCGGGCTCACGCCGTGCCAGTGCACCAGGGCCGGCGCATGCCAGAAGGCGGCGAGCACCGGCGGGTACAGCAGCAACAAAGGCCAGAGGTTGGTGGCATCGATCGCGGCGCGCAAGGCCTCGGGGCTCATGTCGCCAACTTCCGTGGCCGGTGGCGGACCTCCGGCGCCCAACAGCGAGGCCAGCAACACCACCAGCAGCAAAGCGCCCGCATAACCCCCACCCAGCATGAGCATCGCGCGCATTCGCTCGGGCCCGGCGCGGAAGGCACTGATCAGCTTCGCCGGCATGGGGAAACGCCCGGCGTGCGCTTCGCGGCTGGCGGCCATGAGGCCCAGGGTGGCGGCTGGCACCAGCGCCAGCGCAATGGCTGTGCCGAGCAAGGGCACCACCGACAGCACCGACACCGTGGCCATGAACATGAAAAACTGACCGGCCATGGCCAGTGGCTGGCTCAAAAAGGTCTTGATGCCCAGCTGCACCCAGGTCAGGCCGGTGCGGGCGGAAACGACGTGGAGCTTCATGCGGTGGCGCCAGTTTCTTCGAGCAGGCTTTCGGCGAGCGCTCGCGTGTGGATCACGCGCTGATGCAGCACGCGTTCGAAATGGGTCGGATCGTGCGGCTTGAGCATGGTGGCGTCGCGCGGCAGGTGCCAGTCCCACAGGCGCGACAGCCAGAACCGCAGCGCACCCGCGCGCAGCATGGCCGGCAGCAACTGGCGTTCGGCCGCGCTGAGCGGC
>JALOSH010000246.1 GCA_025458545.1 Hydrogenophaga sp. | reverse complement strand
GCATGCACCTCGGCCCGGCCCACCGGAAACTCCGCGCGGTTGCGCCAGCGCGTGTCTTCGGTGTAGACCTGAACCACCCGATCAGGGTCGCGCGAGTTCCACGCGTCCTCCGCCCCGCGCACCTTTTTCGCAGCGGACTCGGCGGTGAACGGCGGCAGCGGTGGGCGGGGATCCATGGAAGTCTCAGGAGCGAATCAGAGGGATTGAATGGCGCGGCCGGAGCGAAGGGTTCCACCCAGCAGGCGCCGCGGAACCGGCTTCGCCGGGCCGCCAGCGCCGTCCCCCTGGAAGGGGGAAGCCGCGCAGCGGCACAGGGGGTCAGTACTGCTTATACGGGAGGAACTTGCCAGACATCACGATGTTCACGCGGTCGCCGTTCGGGTCGGCCTGGCGCTGCATGTCCATCTTGAAGTCGATCGCGCTCATGATGCCGTCGCCGAACTCTTCGTGGATCAGTTCCTTGAAGGTGGTGCCGTACACGCTCACCAGTTCGTAGAAGCGGTAGATCAGCGGATCGGTCGGCACGCTGGTGGGCAGCGAACCTTTGTAGGGCACGACCATCAGCCACTTCTGCTCGTCGGCAGAGAGGCCGAAGATCTTGCCCAGCACCTTGGCCTGCGCCGGGGTGGCCGTCATCTGGCCCAGGCACAGTGCGCCGACCTTCTTGGCCACATCGGCCCAGCTCAGGCCCTTGGTGACTTTGGTGGTGATGATTTTTTCGGTGACGTCGAGTCGGCTCATGTGTTGCCTCTTTGGTGTTGATGAAGAAACGGTGGAACGAAGGGAAGTTGTCGGGGGGCGCCGCGGAACCGGCTTTGCCGGGCCGCCAGCGCCGTCCCCCTGGGGGGAAGCCGCGCAGCGGCGCAGGGGGGGTTCAATGGGCTCGCGCACGCGAGACCAGAAAGTCCACAATGTGGTTGCGCAAGTCGTAGTAACCATCCAGGTGATGGAGTTGCGCCCGCGTGCGGCTGCGCGGCAGCGGGTTGACCACCACCTCGGCCATGCCGCCGGGCTTATAGCCCTGATCGGTTTCCTGGCCGTTGGTCATGAGCAGGATGCGGTCGGCCAGCAGAATGGCTTCGTCCACGTCGTGGGTGATCATGAACACGGTCTGTTGCGTCTCGCGCACGATGCCCATCAGCTCGTCCTGGATGGTGCCGCGCGTGAGCGCGTCGAGTGCGCCGAACGGCTCGTCGAGCAGCAGCATCTTTCTTGTCGATGGCGTTGGACAGGCCCACCAGCGCCACGAATTTTTCGACGTGCTCATGGACCTGCGGCTTCTTCCAGTCGGGCCAGCGCGACTTGACGGCGAACGCGATGTTCTGCCGCACCGTGAGCCAGGGCATGAGCGCATGGCTCTGGAACACCACGCCGCGTTCCAGGCTGGGCCCGGCGATCTCGCGGCCGTCCATGAAGCAGTTTCCGCTGGTGGCGGTGTCCAGCCCCGCGAGCACGTTCAGGATGGTGGTCTTGCCGCAGCCGCTGTGGCCGATGATGCAGACGAACTCGCCCTTGTCGATGGTGAAATTGACGTCGGCAAACACCGGCTTGTCGACCTGGAAGGCCTTGGCGAGGTGTTCGACTTTCAGAAATCCAGACATCGGAGCAGCCTTTTGGGTGGGGGCGTTCAAAGGGGCGGTGAGGGCGGCGCTTTCGCGCAGGCTGGTGTCACTCCACATAGGTCACCGCCTTCTGCGCCTGGGCAAACATCAGGTCGAGCAACATGCCGACCACGCCGATCAACAGGATGGCGAAGATCACGTTGGTGAGCGACAGGTTGTTCCACTCGTTCCACACGAAGTAGCCCACGCCGGTGCCGCCCACCAGCATCTCGGCGGCCACGATCACCAGCCACGCGATGCCCATGCTGATGCGCATGCCGGTGAGGATGGTGGGCGCCGCGGCCGGCAGGATCACCTGGAAGGCCTTGCGGATCGGGTTCACCTCCAGCGTGCTGGCCACGTTGAGCCATTCGCGCTTGACGCTCGCCACACCAAACGCGGTGTTGATCAGCATCGGCCAGATCGAGCAGATGAAGATGACGAAGATGCCGCTGACGTCGGAGTCTTTGAGGGTGTAGAGCGCCAGCGGCATCCAGGCCAGCGGGCTGATCGGTTTCAAGACCTGCACGAAGGGGTTGAAGGCCTTCTGCATCAGCGGCGACATGCCGATGAGGAAACCGAGCGGCAGCGCCACCGCCATGGCGAGCGCGAAGCCCAGCCCGACGCGCGCCAGCGAATGCGCCAGCTGGATGCCGATGCCCTTGTCGTTCGGACCGTTGTCGTAGAACGGGTCTGAGAGGTGCGCCCAGCTGGCCTTGGCCACCTCGATCGGCGGCGGGAAGCCGCTGCTCTTCTCGGCGCCCGGGTCCTGGCCCATCATCTTGGCGTACTCGATCTCCTCGGCCGTCATGCCCACCGAGGCGCCACCGATGGACGGCCCGGTGGTCCCGAGCTGCCAGGCGCCGACGAAGCACACGAACAGCAGCAGCGAGACCACCGCCGCGCGCAGGTTCAGATTGACTGTTTTCATCTCACAAATCCTTCATCCAGAAAGCCAAATTCGCTGGCATGAGCGACCAGGGTGCCGCGGAACCGGCTTGGCCGGGCCGCTGGCGCCGCCCCCTTGAGGGGGTCGCGCGCAGCGCGGCGGGGGTGATCAAGTTTTCGAGATCGCGAAGCTCTTGAGGTACGCATCCGGCTTGGTCGGGTCGAACTCCTTGCCCATGATGGTGTGCTTGACGAAGGCCGGACCCGCCTTGAACTCCATGCCGAGGTCCTTCATGTGGCGGCGCGCGTCGGTGATCAGGAACACCCGCTCGGCAATCGCCTTGTAGTCCACATCGCCCTTCACATAGCCCCAGCGTTTCATCTGCGTGAGCATCCACACCGCCATGCTCTGCCAGGGCATGGGGTCGAAGTCGGCGCGGTCGGGCACGTTCTGGATCTTGCCCAGGCCGTCGGCGAACCGGCCGGTCAGCACCTGGTTCAACACGGCCTCGGGCTGGTTCAGGTACTGGCTGGGCGCGATCACCTTGGCAATGAGTTCGCGGTTCTTGGGCTGGCGCGCCATGGCGGCCGAGGTGAGCACCGCGCGGTACAGGGCGGCGAAGGTGTTGGGGTTCTTCTGGATGAATTCGGTGCTGGTGCCGAAGGCGCAGCAAGGGTGGCCGTTCCAGAGGTCTTTGGTCAGCAGGTGGATGAAGCCGACCTCGTCGAACACCGCGCGCTGGTTGAAGGGATCGGGGCCGAGGAACCCGTCGATGTTGCCGGCGCGCAGGTTGGCCACCATTTCAGCGGGCGGGATCACGCGCAGCTGCACGTCGGTGTCGGGGTTGATGCCGTTCTCGGCCAGGTAGTAGCGCAGCAGGAAGTTGTGGATCGAGTAGTCGAACGGGATGCCGAACTTGAAGCCCTTCCAGTTCTTCGGGTCGCGGTTGTCCTTGTGCTTCAGGCTCAGGGTGATGGCCTGGCCGTTGATGTTCTGGATGGTGGCCACGTTCATCGGCGTGGCGGTGGAGCCCAGCCCCATGCTGATGGCCAGCGGCATGGGCGAGAGAAAGTGCGACGCGTCGTATTCCTTGTTGATCATCTTGTCGCGCACCAGCGCCCAGCCCGCGGTCTTGGTGACTTCGACCTTCAGGCCCTGCTTTTCATAGAAGCCCAGCGGGTGCGCCATGATCAGCGGCGTGGCGCAGGTGATCGGGATGAAACCGATCTTGAGGTTGGTCTTCTCCAGCGGGCCTTTGGACTGGGCCATGGCCTGCAGGCTGGCCACCGGCAACACGCTGGCGATGGCCGCCATGGCCGTGCCTTTGCCGACCGCGCGCAGGAACATGCGGCGCTCTTCGTCGTGCGGGAAGATGGCCTTGACCAGCGTGGCTTCGATGAACTCGTTGCTGTAGGCCTCGAATTCGGCGGTCTCACTGCGGCGGCGCAGCTCGATGGCCGCGCTGTCGGCGGCCACCTCGGCGTGGTGGTCGGCCAGCGTGTGGTCGCGGCCACAGCTGCACTTCATCATGAGCGGACGGTCGGCGTCGTAGGGATCGAAGAATTCGGACATGGTGCGCACCTCGTGGGTTGATGGACGCGGTGGGCGTTGCAAGCAGCGGGCCAGTCGGCGGGCTGGGGCGGGGGTTTTCACCGCCTTCCTGCATTTCGACCACGCTTCACCGATGCCGTGTAGGGCCAGCCCTACAAACCTGGGGTTTTCGGCCCCGCTCAGCCGCCCGGACGGGCGCCCGCGTGGCGCTCGGCGTAGAGCGCCAGCTCCACATCGTTCTTGGTGCCGGTCTTTTCCAGGATGCGCGCACGGTAGGTGCTCACAGTGTTGGGCGCCAGACCGAGCTGCGCACCAATTTCGCTCACGCTCTGCCCTTGCGTGAGCAAACGGTAGACCTGGTGCTCGCGGTGCGAGAGCGCTTCGGGCCCGGCCTGCGCGCTGCCCTGGCCCACGGCGGTGGCCAGCGCTTCAGCGGTGCTGGGCGTGAGGAACACGCCGCCACCGGCTACCTTGCGCACCGCGGCCAGCATGTCGTCCGGGTCGGCGCTTTTGTTG
Source organism: Hydrogenophaga sp. (assembly GCA_025458545.1). The sequence goes on along the minus strand of JALOSH010000246.1, from coordinate 797 downwards.
AGGTAGCCGCTGGCGCCGAGCTTGATGCAGCGCACCGCGTACTGTTTTTCCGGGTAGGTGCTGAGCATGAGCACCGGCAGTTTCGGGTGCTCGCGCTTGAGCGCCTGCAGCACGTCCAGCCCGTCCATGCCGGGCAAGGCGATGTCGAGCAGCACCAGGTCCAGCCCGTCGCGCCCCTTGAGCTGGCCCACCTGCTGCAGCACCTCCAGACCGGTCTGCGCCTCGGCCACCACCTGCACATCGGGTGCGTCGGCCAGGACCTGCTTGAGCCCTTCGCGCACGATGCGGTGGTCGTCGCCGATCAGCACACGCAGGGTGGCGCTGGTCACGTTGGTCATGGGCCCAAGCCCGGTTCGGGCAGGCTCAAGCGCAGCCGCATCTGCGTGCCATCGCCCGGCGTGCTGGCGATGTCGATGCGCCCACCAAAGTGCCGCGCCCGCTCGCGCATGCCCATCACGCCGTAGGCGTCGGCGGCCTCGAAGGCCTGGGTCGGTGCGCCCACGCCGTCGTCTTGCACGGTGAGCACCAGTTCGCCCGCTTCCATTGCAATCACCACGCGCAGGTGCTGCGCCCGCGCGTGCCGCCCGACATTGCTCAGCATTTCCTGGAAGATGCGGAACACCGCCATGGCCATCGGCTCAGGCAGCTCGGGCCCGTCGCCCTCCGGGCCCAGCGCCATGCACCAATCCAGTGCCAGTTCGGCCGACTGCACGAATTCCTGCGCCTGCCATTCCAGCGCCGCCCACAGACCCTGGTGGTCCAGGATGCTCGGGCGCAGGTCGGTGATGATGCGGCCC
>JALOSH010000245.1 GCA_025458545.1 Hydrogenophaga sp. | reverse complement strand
GGCCTATGTGGCGCGCGCTGCCCTCGTCGGGCACCTGACACCGGCGGTGTTCAAGGTCGCCATCCCGGTACTGGTGTCGCTGGTGGTGATCCGCCTGGGCGTCAAGGTGCTGCAAGCGGCGTTTTCCCAGGCGCCTTGGGTGCGGGTGCTGGAGCGCACCATTTCCTGGCTGGCCTGGGGCGCGATGGTGCTCTGGGTCAGTGGCTTGCTGCCCCTGGTGCTGGAAGAGATGGACCAGATCACCTGGAAGATCGGCGCCAGCACGGTGAGCCTGCGCACCCTGATCGAGGGCGCGCTGACGGCCGGCGCCATGCTGATCGTGACGCTGTGGATTTCGGCGGCGATCGAATCGCGGCTGCTCAAATCCGCCATCGGCGGAGACCTGTCCTTGCGCAAGGCGCTGAGCAACGCCACGCGTGCGCTGCTGATGTTCCTGGGCTTGATCTTCGCGCTGTCGGCGGTGGGCATCGACCTGACGGCGCTGTCGGTGCTGGGTGGTGCGGTGGGCGTGGGCATTGGCTTTGGCCTGCAGAAGCTGGCCGCCAACTACGTCAGTGGTTTCGTGATCCTGGCCGAACGCAGCATGCGCATCGGTGACAACGTGAAAGTGGACAACTTCGAGGGCCGCATCACCGACATCACCACCCGCTACACCGTGATCCGCTCGGCCACCGGGCGCGAATCCATCGTGCCCAACGAAATGCTGATCACCCAGCGGGTCGAAAACCTGTCGCTGGCCGATCCCAGGGTGTGGCAATCCACCGTGGTGTCGGTCGCCTACGACAGCGACGTGGACCTGGTGCGGCGCCTGCTGGTGGACGCGGCGCTGAGTCAGACAAGGGTGCTCAAGGAGCCGGTTCCGAATGCCGCGCTGTCGGCCTTTGGCGCGGATGGCCTGGAGTTCACGCTCGGCTACTGGATCGCCGACCCCGAAAATGGTCAGCTCAACGCGCGCTCAGAGATCAACCTGGCCATCCTGCGGGCGCTGCGGGAGCACGGCGTCGAGATCCCCTACCCGCAGCGCATCGTGCATGTGAAGCAGGGCACCTGATCGTTCAGCGCATGAGGCTGGGCAGCCACAGCGCAATGGCCGGGAAAGCGATCAGGATGACGCCGCGGTACAGCACACCCAGGTTCACGTTGGGCAGCAGCGAGTTGATGACAAACAGGTTCAGGCCCACCGGCGGCGAGATCATGCCGATCTCCACGATGGTCACGATCAGGATGCCGAACCAGACCGGGTCGAAACCCAGCCCGACGATGACCGGGAAAAACACGGGAATGGTCAGCAACACGATGGCCAGCTCTTCCATCACCATGCCCAGCACCAGGTAGATGCCCATCATCATCACCACCACCATGATCGGGCTGGGGCTGTGGGCCAGCACGAAGTCGCGCAGGTCACCCGGCATGCTGGTGAAGTTGATGAAGTTGGTGAAGATCATCGCGCCGATCAGGATCATGAACAGCATGGCGGTGGTGCGCGTGCTCTCAACCAGGATGTCCAGCAGCACACGCGGGCGCAGCGTGCCGCGCAGCAGCGCGAACAGAAAAGCGCCCGCAGCACCCACGCCGGCGCCTTCGGTGGCGGTGAACACGCCACCGTAGATCCCGCCAATGACCAGCCCGAACAGCAGGGCCACGCCCCAGATGCCCCGGATGGCCGCCAAGCGCTGGCGCCAGGTGAAGCGCTCGGCCGGTGGCCCGGCCGACGGGTCGCGCCAGGTGACGAACACCACCGCCAGACACAGGCAGGTGATGGCCACGATGCCCGGCAGGATGCCGGCGACAAACAGCTTGCCGATGTCGGTCTCGGTGATGATCCCGTAGATCACCAGGATGGTGGAGGGTGGGATCAGGATGCCCAGCGTGCCGCCGGAGGCGATGGCGCCGGTGGCCAGCGTGTCCTTGTAGCCGTGCGCCTTCATCTCCGGGTAGGCCACGCGGGTCATGGTGGCGGCGGTGGCGATGGACGATCCGCAGATCGAGCCGAAGCCGCCCGAAGCGATGATGCTCGCCATGGCCAGGCCACCCCGTTTGTGGCCCACAAAGGCGTTCGCGGCGGTGAACAGTTCTTTGGCCATGCCGGCTCGGGCGACGAAGTTGCCCATCAGTACGAACAACGGGATCACCGACAGCACGTAGTGGAAGCCGGTCTCGAAAATCGTCTGGCTGGTGCTGGCAAAGGCCGGCTGCCAGCCACGCATCAGGCCCAGGCCCACCAGGCCCGCGATGGACATGGCAACCGCGAGCGGCACCCGCATGAAGGCCAGCGTGAAGACGGCCAGAAAGCCCAGCAGCGCTTCGATCATGCGCCTTCTCCCGAAGCGGCATGGGCCGGTGCATCCTGTGCCGCCGGTGCAGGCAAGAAGGCCAGCAGCAGGTGGGCCAGGCCGGTGAGCGCCAGCAGCGCGGCCATCAGCCAGGCGATGGGCGCGATAGAGAGTGCCAGGTACACCGTGGTGTCGCCGTATTCGGCAAAACGTTCGGCGCGCAGCACCATCAGCCGGCCCAGAAAAACAAAAGTGCCCGCGCACACCAGGTGGATCACCCGCGCCTGAACACCGCGCAGCCAGCCAGGAATGAATCCGTCCAGCGTGTCGAACACCACATGCTCGCCGCGCCACGACACCAGCGGCAGGGCGCCGAAGATCACCACCACCATGAGCATCTCGGTGAGCTCCAGTCCACCGGGCACGGAGTTGTCAAAGAACTTGCGGCCGGTGACGTCCACCACCGTCAGCAGCATGATGGAAAACAGCGCCATGGCGGCCATGATGCCGGTGGACCAGTACAGCAGCCGCTCGATCGTTTTGTGCATGTTTGATTTCCGCATGTGAATGGGGCCGATGGGCCAGCCGGTTCGCTGCCCCATCGGCCCCGAAGCGCGGCCGCAGTCGCGCTGTGTGGCTGACGCTGGTTTACTTTACCTTGGCGATCTCAGCGCGGAACTCGGCCAGCACCTTTTTGGGATCTTTGAGACCTTTGACCTGGGCGCTCGCCGCCCATTTGGTCTCCAGGTAGTCCTGCTTGTCGGCCACGGCCTTGACGAAGGCCTTGTTGGCCATGATGCGGGCCACGCCCTGGGCCTTCTGCACGCCGTCGCGGCTCGCGGCATCCACCTTGTCCCAGCCTTCGCCGAACATGCGTGCGGCCACTTCGCCCGACAGCTTGTCGACCACGGCTTTGTCCTGTGCCGACAGGGAGCGGTACTTGTCCTGGTTCATCATGAACACGAAACTGGTGTTGTACAGGCCACCGGGGAAAGTGGTGGCGTGTTTGATCATGCTGAGCTTGAACGATGCCACCGACTCGTCCGGGAAGAAGGTGCCATCCATCACGCCGGTGGACAGCAGCTCAAACGACTCGGGCGCGGCCTTCAGCGTGGTGTTCCAGCCCATGGCCTTGGAGAGTTCGTTGATGTTGCCGCCACCGATGCGGAACTTCAGCGAGGCCGCGTCGGCGGCCGAGGTCACCGGCTTCTTGGTGTTGAAGATGATGCCGGGGCCGTGGGTGAACACAGCCAGGGCTTTCACGCCCCGGTGCTCGCCCAGCGGCGCAAAGTACTTGTTGTAGATGCGCTGGTAGGCCACCGACGTGGCGGTGGCGCTGTTGCCAAGGAAGGGGAACTCCGCCACCTGGGTGTTGATGAATCGGCCCGGCGTGTAGCCGTCCACCGTGTAGGAAATGTCGGCCAGGCCATCACGAACCGCATCGAAAGTGCCCGGGGCAGCCACCACACCCTTGGGCAGGATGTTGCACTTCATGCGCCCGGCGCTTTCTTTCTCCAGCAGGTCGCACCAGTTCTTTTGCACCGTGGAGAGGGTGTGGGTCGGTGGCAGCCAGCTGGAAACGGTGAACACCGTCTGGGCGGAGACCGCGCCGCTGGCCAGCACCGTGGTGGCGATGGCGGCGGCAAAGGCGTGACGAACTTTCATGATGGGATTCCTGGGACCGGGTTGATGGGGGAACGGGTGGCCTGCACTCGGGTGAAAACCACTATAGGTCGATACCCTGCGGTCGCGCCTCCAGACTTACCCGAATTAACCGACCAATTGGTTGGTTAATGGTCTGGTCGAGGAGGACGCTGGCTCGCAAGGGATTTCTTCGTGCCCGCACCGAGCGTTCGCCTATAATCCAAAAAAGCACGATCGTTCGATTTTCTGGGACCGCCCAATTCCCTGCTCTTAAGGTCCCAGGCCATCGGCCGTCGCGTGGCGCATACAATCCGCTGATTGACGTATACGTCAACTCTCCAGGCTTTCCGTTTTGATCTCACAACCATCAGGAGCAACCCTTATGAAGGTCATCGTCCCCGTCAAACGCGTGGTGGACTACAACGTCAAGGTGCGCGTCAAAAGCGACGGCACCGGTGTGGACATTGCCAATGTCAAGATGAGCATGAACCCGTTTGACGAGATCGCGGTGGAAGAAGCCGTGCGCCTGAAAGAGAAGGGCGTCGTCACCGAAGTGATCGCCGTCTCCTGCGGCGTGGCCCAGTGCCAGGAAACCCTGCGCACGGCCATGGCCATCGGCGCCGACCGCGCCATCTTGGTCGAGACCGATGTCGAACTCCAGCCACTGGCCGTGGCCAAACTGCTCAAGGCGCTGGTGGACAAGGAACAACCCGGCCTGGTCATCCTGGGCAAGCAGGCGATCGACGACGACGCCAACCAGACCGGCCAGATGCTGGCCGCGCTGGCCGACCTGCCGCAAGCGACGTTTGCGTCCAAAGTGGACGTGGCCGACGGCAAAGCCAAAGTCACCCGCGAAATCGACGGTGGCCTGGAGACGCTGGAGCTGACACTGCCGGCCGTGGTGACCACCGACCTGCGCCTGAACGAGCCGCGCTACGTGACGCTGCCCAACATCATGAAGGCCAAGAAGAAGCCGCTGGAAACCGTCAAGCCCGAAGACCTGGGTGTGGACGTGACGCCGCGCCTGAAGACGCTCAAGGTCAGCGAGCCGGCCAAGCGCGGCGCCGGTGTCAAGGTGGCCGATGTGGCCGCACTCGTCGAAAAACTCAAGAATGAAGCCAAGGTGATCTGATCATGACCGCACTCGTCATTGCCGAACACGACAACGCCTCCCTCAAGGGCGCGACCTTCAACACCGTGACCGCCGCCGTTCAGTGCGGGGGTGAGGTGCACGTGCTTGTGGCTGGCCACAGCGCGGGCGCTGCCGCTGCCGCTGCGGCGCAGATCGCCGGTGTCAGCAAAGTGATCCACGCCGACGCAGAAGGCTTCGCCCATGGCCTGGCCGAAAACGTCGC
>JALOSH010000244.1 GCA_025458545.1 Hydrogenophaga sp. | reverse complement strand
CGACCCGCCCGCGCTGCCGCACCCCTCGTTCTACCTGCGCTCCACGCCGCTGGCCGAGCCGCACCCGCGCATGGCGCTGTGGGCGATGCAGACCGTGCCCGCGCTGATGGCAGCCCGCGCGCGCGGGCAGGCGCCATCGGTCGCCGACCTCGTGGCGCTGGCCAGTGCCGTGGCCGACAAGGTGCAGTACCGCAAAGGCAGCACCGGTGTGGAGACCACCGCGCTGGAAGCGTTTGACTGGGAACTCGGCGTCTGCCAAGACCAGGCCCATGTGATGGTGGCGGTGTGCCGCAGCATCGGCCTGCCCGCGCGCTACGTGAGCGGCTACTTTTACGCCGCCAACGAACCCGACCTGGCCAGCCACGCCTGGGCCGACGTCTGCCTGGACCCAACCACCCGCCGCTGGATCAGCCTCGACGTGACCCACCGCTGCCCCACCGACGAACGCCACATCCGCCTGGCCGCCGCCACTGACTACACCGCCTGCCTGCCGATCAAGGGCTTGCGGCGGGGTGGGGGCGAAGAAAGCATGGAGGTCGACATCCGGATCGGGCCCTGGGCCTAGGCGACCTGCGGTATCGGTTCAGTCGTGGGTCCGCTGGTTCAGGCGCTGGCGCCTCTGCCAGCGGGTCCGCCAGGCCCAGATCCCGCTGGTGAGGCCATAAGCCAGCAGACCACAGGCGACGGCCAGGATGCCCAAGCCGACCACCAAGGGTTTTCCGACGCTGGTGAGCCAGGTCCACAGGGCCTGCAGACGCTGCCACCACCCGGCCTCGGGGGTGATCACCTCGGAGGCCACCGGGGCTTCTTTGGCGGCCGCGCCATCCTGGCCCAGAACGAATTGGCCCAGCTGGTAGGCCGCAAAGTACACCGGACCGAAGGTGACCGGGTTGGTGACCAGTGTGCTGGCCACAGCCATCGGCAGGTTGGCCCGAAACACCACCGCAGCCGCTGCCGAGAGCGGGATCTGGGCCACCGGAATCAGCAAACCGAAAAAGATACCCAGAGCCAGACCCAGGGAGATTCCCTTGCGGCTGAAGTGCCATAACCGGGGGTGGTGCAGCGCGGGCCCCATCCAGCGCAACCACCGGTTGTCGCGGATGCTTTGGGCGGTAGGCAACCAGGCTCGGAGGCGTTGTTTCATGAAAGGCTTTGTCGCATCGCACATGATTTGGTGCCTGGGCAGGCCATGGGTTCCCGCTGTCTCAGCCTGGCCCGGCAAGCGGCCCCCCTGGTGGGTTCAGCGGTCACCTGAAAGGTCAGAGGTCGGATCGGGTGGTCTGCGACGGCCTGTCAAAGCCCCATGGCGGTCTGAATTTCCTGCCCCAGTTCGATCACCGCGAGTGCGTAGTAGCTGCTCCAGTTGTAGCGGGTGATGACGTAGAAATTCTCGGTGCCGGCCAGGTAGCTGGGGGGGGCGCTGCCGTTTTCGAGTTCGATCAGCGCGAGCTTCCCGCTGTGTTGCAGGGCCGGACCCGTCAGCACCGCGCCTTTGGCGGTGAAGCGCTCCACCCCGAACGTGGGCAGGATGTCGGGGGCGAGCAGCGCGTCTTTGTCGAGCCGCGACTGGTCGAAGGCCACAGGGAAATGCGTGGGTTGGCCAGGCTGCCAGCCAAACGCCTTGAAGTAGTTGGCCACGGAGCCGATCGCGTCGGCGGGGCTGTTGAACAAGTCGACCTTGCCGTCTCCATCGAAATCGATGGCGTACTTGCTCCAACTGCTCGGCATGAACTGGGGCACACCCATGGCGCCGGCGAAGCTGCCGCGCAGGGCCTGCGGATCCAGGCCGTTGCGTTGGGTGAGGCTGAGGTACTGCTCCAGCTCGCCCCGGAAGAATTCGGTGCGGATGGCTGCGCGCGGGTGTGTGCTGGGGAAGTCGAAGGCCAGCGTGGTGAGCGCGTCGATCACACGAAAGTCGCCCATATGGCGACCGTAGAGCGTTTCGACGCCGATCACGCCGACGATCAGGCTGGCGGGCACGCCGAATTCGGCTTCGGCGCGGGCGAGTGTGGCGCGGTGGGTTTCCCAGAACCTTTGCCCGGCCCTGAGGCGCACCGGTTCGATGAAGCGGGCGCGGTAGGCCACCCAGTTTTTGGGGGTGCCTCTGGGGGCTGGCTGCATCAGCCGGGCCACGTTGGGCAAGCGCTGGGCGGCACCGATCTGCTCGCGCACCCAGGCGGGATCGAGGTCGCGGCGCTGCGCCAGGTCGTCGGCAAAGGCCATGGCCGCGGGCGATTCGGCATAGCGCATCGGTGCCGGTGGCTGGCCGGTCTTCTGGGCGGTGGCACCAACCGCCAGCAGACACAGCCCAAGTGACACCAGCGCGGTGCGGAACAAGCGAGAAACAGAGGTCACCGGGAGCCCCCCTTGGGCCAAGCAATTTGATGGAATTCGCGTCGCAGTGTAGCGAGCGAATCGGGGCTCTGGCGGCTGTAGCGCAGCGCTTCGAGCCGCAGCAGCCAAAAGCTCACGCTGCGAGCAAAGGCGGTGTCGCCAAAATGCCGCTGCACCCGCGCCGCCAGCTCGCGTGGCGGCAGGTGCTCGCCGCCGTCGACGCCCAGGCGCTGCAGGCGCTGGCGGCTGCGCTGCAGCAGTCGCAGCCAGGGGTCGTGCTGTTGCCGCTCCCACAGTTGCCACCCGGCGCCCGCCAGGCTGACCAGCACCACAATGCCGATCAGCACATAGGCGAGGTCGGTCCAGCTCGGGCTTTTGAAGCCGATGTTCTTGAGCAGATCGAGCTGCTTGCCCTGGGTGTAGTTCAGCACCCACTGGTTCCAGCGGTTGTTGACGGCTTCCCAAACTGCGCGCATCTGGGCGGAAAGTGTGGGGTTGATGGCGCCGATGGCGCCCGCGATCACTCCCTGCGGGGCACCCAGGCGCTCCAGCGATCCGGTGCGCCCAGGGGCCACAGCCGAGGTGGGGTCGACACGCACCCAGCCCTGGCCTTGCAGCCAGACTTCGGCCCAGGCGTGGGCATCTCGCTGGCGCACCGTCCAGTAACCGTCGACCGCGTTGAGTTCCCCCCCCTGGTAGCCGGTGACGATGCGCGCCGGGATGTCTGCCGCCCGCATGAGGATGACGAAGCTGCTGGCGATGTGTTCGCAGAAGCCCTCGCGCTTGTCGAACCAGAATTCGTCGGCGGTGTTCTGACCATACAAGCCCGGCTCCAGGGTGTAGGTGTAGCCACCGGTGCGCAGCCGATCCAGCGCCGCATTCACCACGGCGGGTGCCGACTGAGGGCCAGCGCCGAATTGGCGTCGCAGTTCCACGGCGAGCGCGAGCGTGCGTGGGTTGTAGCCGGGTGGCAGTTCTGTCAGGTCCTGAAGCGCCACGGCAGGCTGGAGCGGGCCGTGCCGGAACTGGGTATGGCTTTGTGCTCGGTAGCGCACCAGTTCGGTCATGGGGCGCCGGGTCAGCCACTGGAGCTCGGGCGTCATGAAAGTGTCTCGCCCGGGCAGCTCGGGCTGACTGCTGCCGGCTTCGAGCAGCAACAGCCAGGGACCGTTGTGCGGCTCCATGGTGACTTCGTAGCGCACCGGTGGGCCACCCACGGACAGATCAGCCGCCAGCGCCATGGAGTCCGGGAACCCCGATCGCAACGGGCGCCATCGCACACCATCAAAATCGCTCAGCACCGGTCCGCGGAAATACAGGTCCCGCTGAGGTGGCGGCTCGCCCTCGAAGCGGATTCGCATGGCGATGCTCTCGTCCAGCACCAGCTTGGCGATCTGACCGATCTCCATGCTGTTCGACAGGCCGGTGCGTCCGGTGAGCGCGTCGCTGGGCAGCCCCCAGAGCGGCGCCATGCGAGGAAACAGCAGGAACAGCACCAGCATGATGGGCGCGCCCAGCGCCGCCATGCCGGCTGCGATGCGCGCGGCCTGGGCCAGCGGTGGTCGGCCCACCGGCATGTGCGCGTTGACCAGAGCGGTCAGCAGCCCTAGCAGCGCGAGCAGGATGCCAGCCGCCGTGAGCAGCGACTGCGAATAGAAGAAATGCGTGAGCAAGGTGAAGAAGGCGAGAAAGAACACCACGAAGGCATCGCGCCGGGCGCGCATTTCGAGCGTCTTGAGCGCCAGCAGCACCACGATCAGGGTGACGCCTGCATCGCGCCCGAGCAGGGTGTTGTGGGTCAGCCAGGTGGCGCCCAGGGTGAGCGTCAGCAGGCCCAGG
>JALOSH010000243.1 GCA_025458545.1 Hydrogenophaga sp. | reverse complement strand
GTGGTCAGTGGCAGCACCCGCAGGTTGGCGCCGGGCGCTTCGTTTTGCAGGATGTCGACCAGCCCGGGCACGATCTTCGCCGCGGTGGCGTCGGCCATGGCGATCACAAAAGCGTTCTGCGCGCTGCCCGGGACAAATCCGCCCGGTGAGATCGACTCGCGCAACAGCCCGAGAGCGTCGCGCACCGTTGGCCACAGCACCAGCGCAGCGGCGGTGGGCTCCACCCCGTAGCCCGAGCGCCGCACCAGTTCATCGCCCAGTGTCTCGCGCAGCCGCTTGAGCGCGTTGCTCACCGCCGGTTGTGTCATGGCCAGGTTCTGGGCCGCGCGCGTGAGGTTGCGCTCGGCCATCACCTCGTCAAAAACGCGCAGCAGGTTCAGGTCCAGGGTGCGGAAGTTAGGCTCATTCATATGTTTGATGAATGTAATGCATCACAAAAATAAACTGGCATGACATGCGGGTTTACCCTAGTATTCGTCTGTCCACAAGACATTTCGCTTTCAAAGGAGTCCGCCATGAGCACTGTTTTCTCTCCCTCGCCCGCACCGATGAACCTGGACGCGGGCGCCGCCCTGACGGGCCAGTACAAGCTGCAACACCGCTCTGGCAGCGCCCGCGCCCTGGCGGCCCTGTTGCTGGCTGCGGCTGTCGCCGCGCTGGTGGTGCTGGCCGATCGCTTGATCGACACCTGGGCCGACGGGCATCTGTTTCTGGCCTGGGTGGCGCTGTGGGTGGTGATCTTTGCCGGATCGGCATTGTTCGCCGGTACCGCGAGCCGTTTGGCCCGGAAAGCACTGCCCATGCTCGACAGCTGGTCGCGGGCGCTGGCCGAGTCCCGCGCCGAGGCCCGTCTCTGGGAGCTGGCCAAGCGCGATCCGAGGCTGAAAGCCGAGTGGATCCAGGCCCGCAGCGCTGCCGCCGAAGCGGTTGAAGCAGCTGTGGCAACGCCAGACGATTTCAGCCAGGCGCTGGCCCCGATGGGACTGGAACCCGGATACGCGTCACCCGCCCTTTTGCGCCGGTTCGCCCAGTCCGAGATGCGCCGCCACGCCGGCTATCTGCCCTACCTGTGACCCGAGCGGCTCCTGTTCATCAACCAAGGCCCTGAAGGAATTCCCCATGAGCTCCGTTTTTTCACCCGTGATGTCGGGTCGCACCCTGGACCTGGCCGCCGCAACCATTCGCCGCTGTGCACAGTCGGCGCTGCAATGGGCGCACGGCTGGTCCGTGGCGCTGAGCGAAGCCCGTGCCGAAGTCCGCTTGTGGCAAGCGGCCCGTGGCGACCACCGCCTGGCTGCCGAGCTGGCGCAGGCCAGCCAGCGCGATCTGGACGACGAATCATCCGACGCCAACTGGGGCCGTTTTCCCGAGCGGCTGGCCGATGGGCGCGGTGCCGCCTCCCATCTTCGCCACCCCTGAGGCCGTCGAGGCGGCCGCCGCCCACCGACGCAAAAAAGCCACCGCATGCGGTGGCTTTTTTGTGGGCCCGGGCGATCACCCGGTGACCGCCGTTCAGCGGGTCGTCAGGCCGCCCGGCAGCGGGATCAAACGTTCTCCAAGCGCTTTTCCAGCGCGGCCTTGGTTTCGACCAGGGCCTTGGGCAGGTGGTAGGCCAGCTGCTCGAAGTGGGCGTCGTGCAGCTTGAACTCTTCGGCCCAGGCGCCTTTGTCGATGTTGGTCACGGTCTTGAACTGTTCGGCGCTGAAGTCCAGGCCGGTCCAGTTGATCTCGGCGTATGCAGGCGCGGTGCCGAACATGGTGGCTTCGCCCTGGGCCTTGCCTTCGATGCGGTCGATCATCCACTTGAGCACGCGCATGTTGTCGCCGTAGCCCGGCCACACAAACTTGCCCTCGGCGTTCTTTCGGAACCAGTTCACACAGAACATCTTGGGCAGCGGGTGGCCCTGGCTCTGCACTTGCTGGCCGAGGTTGAGCCAGTGCTGGAAGTAGTCGCTCATGTTGTAGCCGCAGAACGGCAGCATGGCGAACGGGTCGCGGCGCACCACGCCCTGCGCGCCGAAGGCGGCGGCGGTGGTTTCGGAGCCCATGGTGGCGGCCATGTAGACGCCTTCGGTCCAGTTGCGGGCTTCGGTCACCAGCGGCACGGTGGTGCTGCGGCGGCCGCCGAACATGAAGGCGTCGATCGCCACGCCGTTGGCATCGTCCCACTGCGGGTCGAGCGCCGGGTTGTTGGTGGCGGCCACGGTGAAGCGCGAGTTGGGGTGCGCGGCCTTGGCGCCGGTTTCCTTGGCGATGGCCGGTGTCCAATCCTTGCCCTGCCAGTCGATCAGGTGATCGGGCATCACACCGGTGTCTTTCTCCATGCCTTCCCACCACACGTCGCCGTCGTCGGTCAGCGCGACGTTGGTGAAGATCACGTTCTCGTTGAGCGAGCGCATGCAGTTCGGGTTGGTGTGCATGTTGGTGCCGGGCGCGACACCGAAGTAACCCGCTTCGGGGTTGATGGCGTAGAGCTTGCCGTCGGCATGCGGTTTGACCCAGGCGATGTCGTCGCCGATGGTGGTGACCTTCCAGCCCGCAAAACCGGCTTCTGGCGGCACCAGCATGGAGAAGTTGGTCTTGCCGCAGGCGCTGGGGAACGCGGCGGCCACGTGGTATTTCTTGCCTTGCGGATTGGTCACGCCCAGGATCAGCATGTGCTCGGCCAGCCAGCCCTGCTCGCGGCCCATGTTGGAGGCGATGCGCAACGCAAAACACTTCTTGCCCAGCAGCGCGTTGCCGCCGTAGCCCGAGCCGTAGGACCAGATCTCGCGCGTCTCGGGGAAATGCACGATGTACTTGACCTTGGGGTTGCAGGGCCAGCTGGTGGTGTCTTTCTGCCCGGCGGCCAGCGGCGCGCCCACGGTGTGCATGCAGGGCACAAAGTCGCCGTCGGTGCCGAGCACGTCGTACACCGCCTTGCCCATGCGGGTCATCAGTTTCTGGTTGACCACCACGTAGGCGCTGTCGGTCAGTTCGATACCAATGTGGGCGATGTGCGAACCCAGCGGGCCCATGCTGAACGGCACCACGTACATGGTGCGACCGGCCATGCAGCCATCAAACAGCGGATTGAGCGTCTGGCGCATCTCGGCCGGTGCCATCCAGTTGTTGGTCGGACCGGCGTCTTCTTTCTTGGCCGAGCAGATGTAGGTGCGGTCTTCCACGCGGGCCACGTCCGACGGGTCGGTCCAGGCCAGGAAACTGCCTGGGCGCTTGGCCGGGTTGAGCTTCTTGAAGGTGCCGGCGTCCACCAGCTCCTGGCACAGGCGGTCGTATTCCGCCTGGCTGCCGTCGCACCAGACCACGCTGGCGGGCTTGCACAGGGCCACCATGTCGGCCACCCAGGCCACCAGTTTGGCGTTCTTCACATACGAAGGGGCGTTCAGCTGAAGGCCCTGCATCACGGGAGAGTTCATGGATCAGACTCCGGAGGTTTGTAAATCGGCTGGCCCAAGAGACACCAACAGCCGCTGGCCACAAGAAGATGGGCGGGCGGCTGTGCAAGTTCCCCTGTGCAAAAAGGGTGGTCGGCGTCGGTGCTGCGGTGCGGTTGGCGGGTGCAGCGGGTTGGACAAAAGGCGGGTCGGTGGACCCGGGTTCTGACTCCGTGTGTCGGCCTGTGGTGCGATTTTAAGAAGACCGACCGGTCAGTTACCATTCAGTTACATGCAAAACCGGCATAACCTCATGCCCGCTTCTGAGGTTCCGTGACCGATCGCACAAAACAAAGCCGGAGGCCCTGGCGGGCGTCCGGCTGGCGGGGGAGCGAAGCCCGGATCAGGCCATGAACACGGCGATGAAGGCCAGCAGGAAGATCAGCACGGCACCGGCCACCGGCAGCACGATGGGCATCAGGGGAACGATGGACTCCACCACATCTTGCGGCTGGTCGGTGGTGTGGTCGTGGTGGTCGTGGGACATGGGGCGCTCCAGAGGGATGAACTGAACAATTGCCCGGATTCTAGCGGCTGGGCTGGCCAACGCCGAGACCAACCTGGCGCCGAGCACCCCGGCAGATGAGCGTTTTTCGGGAGCTTCGGTTCACAAAAGCGCGTAGGTCGTGCTGGCGCGGCACACGCTTTTGCCGTCGCTGGCGGACACGATGTCGATCTCGCCGAACACCAGGTTCTTGCCCGCGCGAACCACCCGCGCGGTCACCAGCGCGTCCTGTCC
>JALOSH010000242.1 GCA_025458545.1 Hydrogenophaga sp. | reverse complement strand
CAGCAGGTGGTCGGGCGACCAGGGCTTGAGGATGTACTGGTAGATGCCGGCTTCGTTGATGCCGGCGATGATGTCTTCGCTGTCGGTGTAGCCCGAGATGACGATGCGCACGATATCGGGCCACTGCTCGCGCACCTCCTTGAGGAAGTTCACCCCGGTCATGCCGGGCATGCGCTGGTCGCACAGGATCACACTGACCGGCTGGCGCTGCAGCAGGCCGCGTGCCTCGTCGGCACTGCTGGCGGTGAAGACGGTGAAGTCCTCGTCCAGCGTACGGCGCAGCGCGTCCTGCGAACGCACCTCGTCGTCCACCACGAGCACGGTGGGCAGGGCGTCATGGAGCGGCGGCAAGGTCACGGCGTCGGGCAGGGAAAGCGTCGCTTCATTGTAGGAGCGCAACGGCGCAAATCACGCCACCCCAAGAAGGGCCCCATTCCTGGTCTCAACAGATTCTCGGCAATTGTTCCCCGCTCAACCAATCGACAACCCGCCGCCCGCCGAAACGGGTGTCCATTTGCACGAAGTGGTGCGGGTCGGTGGTGACTTCGCCGATGCGCGCGGCGTCCGCCCCCAGCGGGTGGGCGCGCAGTGCGGCCAGCGCGGTCTCGGCCGCCTCGGGCGCGACGATGGCAATCAGCTTGCCTTCATTGGCCACGTACAGCGGGTCCAGGCCCAGCAGCTCGCAGGCCGCGTCCACCTGCGGCTTGACCGGGATGGCCGCCTCCTGCAGCCGCATGCCCACGCCGGACTGGCGCGCGATCTCGTTGAGCGTGGTGGCCAGACCGCCGCGCGTGGGATCGCGCAGCACGCGCACCGCACCCGGCATGTACTGTACGGCGGCCATCAGATCGGCCACCAGGGTGTGCAGTGCGGCGGTGTCGCTTTCGATGGTGGTCTCGAAGGCCAGCGACTCGCGCTGCGAGAGCACGGCCACGCCGTGGTCACCGAGGGTGCCGGAGAGCAGGATCACATCTCCGGCGCGGGCGTTGCGACCGCTGACCGAGACCCCCGGCGGCAGCACACCGACGCCGGTGGTGCTGATGAACACGCCGTCGCCCTTGCCCTGCTCCACCACCTTGGTGTCGCCGGTGACCACCGGCACGCCGGCCTCGCGCGCGGCCTCGCCCATGCTCTGCACGATGCGCTGCAGGTCGGCCAGCGGGTAGCCCTCCTCAATGATGAAGCTCGCGCTCAGGTACAGCGGCTTTGCGCCCATCATGGCCACGTCGTTGACCGTGCCGTGTACCGCCAGGCAGCCGAGGTCGCCACCGGGAAAGAAGATGGGCGAGACCACATGGCCGTCGGTCGCCATGACCAGCTGGCCAGCGCCGGCATCGAACACCGGCAGCGGCAGCGCGGCGCCGTCGTCCCCCTGACGCAGGAAGGCGTTGTCCAGCGCGGGCAGGAACAGCTCTTCGATCAGCTGCGCCGCCGCCTTGCCCCCGGCACCGTGGCCCATGTCGATGCGACCGTGCCGGATGTCCAGTGGGCGGGTGTAGGTTTTCTTCATGTCAACGTTCCAGGACTGCAGGGACCCCATCCAGGGGCACCGAGGAACCGGCTTCGCCGGGCCTCAGGTGCCGTCCCCCTCCCGCCGAAGGCGAAAGAGGGGGAAGCTGCGTAGCAGCGCAGGGGGTGACAGGCTGTACATCGCGGAAGCGCCCGTAGGTGTAGTGCGCGGCGCAAGCGCCTTCGCTGGACACCATGCAGGAACCGATGGGGTTTTCGGGCGTGCAGACGGTGCCGAAGATCTTGCAGTCGCGCGGCTCTTTTACGCCGCGCAGGATGGCGCCGCACTCGCAGGCCTTGTTGTCGGGCACGCTGCGGTAGCCCAGGCTGAAGCGGTGCTCGGCGTCGTAGTCGCGGTACTTGTCGCGGATCTGCAGCGCCGACAGCGGCATGGTGCCCAGGCCGCGCCACTCAAACGCCTCGCGCAGCTCGAACACATCGTCCATCACCGCCTGCGCGTTCAGGTTGCCCTGTGGCGTGACGGCGCGGGTGAACTCGTTCTCCACCTCGGCCCGGCCGTCGTTGACCTGGCGCACCAGCATCAGGATGGCCTGCAGCACGTCCAGCGGTTCGAAGCCGGCGATGACGACGGGCTTCTGGTACTCCTGCGCGAACTTCGCATAGGGGTCGGAGCCAATCACCACGCTCACATGCGCAGGTCCCACAAACCCTTCGATCTCGGCCGTTTCATGCGCCTCGGCGCCGTCCAGAATCGCGCGGATCGCGGGCGGGGTCAGCACATGGCTGCACATGACGCTGAAGTTCTTCAGCCCCGATGCTGCGGCCTCGCGGATCACCAGCGCCGTTGGCGGTGTGGTGGTCTCGAAACCGATGGCGAAGAACACCACCTGTTTCTCCGGGTTGTCGCGCGCCAGCTGCAGCGCATCGCCGGCCGAATAGACCATGCGGATGTCGCCGCCGCGTGCCTTGGCTTTCGTCAACGACAAGCCGCCGGAGGCCGGGACGCGCATCGTGTCGCCGTAGGTGCAGAGGATCACGTCGTGCTGCAGCGCCAGCTCGATGGCGAGGTCCACCCGGCCGATGGGCAGCACGCAGACCGGGCAACCCGGGCCGTGGATCATGCGCACATTGGGCGGCAGCAGTTCCAGCACGCCGTAGCGGCTGATCGCGTGGGTGTGGCCGCCGCAGAACTCCATGAAGCGGTATTGGTGGTCGGGCTTGACCTCCGCCGCAATGCGTTCGGCGATGTGCTTTGCCAACGCCCCATCGCGAAACTCGTCGATGTATTTCATGACAGTACCTCCACCCCCACGCTCCCCACTGCGTGTGGTTCGCTGCCCCAAGACTGGGAAGGGCCCCGGTCTTCGCCGGGTCCGGGGGCTGGCCCAGCTTGGGGCGGCCCGGCGCTGGGCCCCTCCTCGGCCGCCTGCATCTCGGCGAACATCGCCAGGGTCTTCTGCGCCTCATCCGGGTCGAGCACGCCGATCGCGTGGCCCACATGAACGATGACGTAGTCACCGACGTTCGCCTCGGGCACCAGCGCGATGGAGACGGGCTTGCGGATGCCGCCCAGTTCGACCAGGGCCTGGTCGTGGGGGCGCTTTTCCACCAGCAGCGCGGGAATGGCTAGACACATGGGGAGGTCTCCTCAACGTGGGTTCGTGCTCGTGATGCCTGGAGCTGCTGCGCCGCGACCCAGGCCTGGCCGATGGCCAGACCGGCGTCGCCGCAACCCTGGGCGCCGGTCTGGAACACCTGCAGACCCGCGGCCTGCAGCCGATGCACCGTGCGCTCGCGCAGGATGCGGTTGAAAAAGCAGCCGCCGCCCAGGGCAGCGACGCGGGTCCCGCGCTCGCGCGCGGCACGGATCAATGCATCGGCCAGCGCGTCGGCCAGGGACCGATGAAACGCGGCCGCCGCCAGGTCGACGTCGGTGGCGTCGAACAGCTGGCTGATGACGGCCCGCAGGTCGATGCGGCCGTCGGCGCGCAACACCGCACCGGCCAGCGGCGGCAGGTCGGGACGGCGCGCCAGGGCCCGCGTGGCGGCCTGCTCCAGCGTGATTGCCGCCTGGGCCTCGTCGCGCTGGTGGTGGCACAGGCCGAGCGCCCCGGCGGCGGCGTCGAACCAGCGGCCGGCGCTGCTGGTCAGCGGGCAGTTCAGACCCTTGTCCAGCATCTGGCGCACACCGGCGGCCACCGCGTCGCCGGCCACGGCAGCAAAGCGCGGCACGATCTCGTCAGCGCGGCCGAGCGCATGCAGCGCGCTCGCGGCCATCCGCCAGGGTTCGCGCGCCGCGCGGTCACCGCCCGGCAGGGCCAGCGGCTGCAGGTGGCCCAGGCGCTGCCACCGCACGCCGTCGAGCCAGAGCAGTTCACCACCCCAGGGCGTGCCGTCCAGGCCAAGCCCCACGCCATCAAGGGCAAGGCCCACCACCGGTCCGGTGATGCCGTGCTCGGCGATCACCGCCGCCAGGTGCGCGTGGTGGTGCTGCACGCCGATGGCGGGCACACCCAGCGCGTCGGCGGTGGCGATGGCCAGCTGCGTGCTGAAGAAATCGGGGTGCAGGTCGTGTGCGATGGCCTGCACCGGGGCACCAGCGTCCGCCGCCTGCCGCACCAGCGCCTGCACCGAAAGCTCCAGTGCCGAGCAGGCCGCCGGATCGCTGAGATCACCGTGCACCGGCGACCAGTGCGCGCGCCCGTCCAGCACGAGGCAGGCCGCGTTCTTGAGCCAGGCGCCGACGGC
>JALOSH010000241.1 GCA_025458545.1 Hydrogenophaga sp. | reverse complement strand
GCTCGACCTGCACGGGCTCACGCCCGAAGCGGCGCTGCGCTTCCCCTGCGAGCGCAGCTTCGGTCTGCACGCGGTCACGCGTGGCCGCGCCTTCGTGCACGCGCCCAACCTGGACGAGCCGCTGGAACTGCAGGCCGGCGATCTGGTGCTGATGGCGCGCGGCTGCGTTCACCTGCTCTCGCTGGACCGCGAGCCGCCCGCGCGCAGCACCACGGTGGCGATCGCGCGCTTCGCGGGCAGCGGCCTGGCCGACAGCGACCAAGAACGCTTGCCCGACAGCCCATCCACCCGAGACCCCGCCGCGCCCACCCAGGTGATCAGCGCCGCCTACCAGCTCTGGCACGACCCGCTGCATCCTTTCCTGCGAAGCCTTCCCCCATGGTTCGTGGTGCGCGGCCACAGCCTGCCTTCGTTGTCGGCCGTGCCGCTCACACTGGGCCTGCTGGACCGCGAGTTGGGCGACCAGGCGCTGGGCGCCACTTCAGCCACGCACGGCCTGCTGGATGCACTGTTCGCGTTCGCGCTGCGCGAAATCGCCGCGCGCGAGAACCCCGGCGTGCCGGGCTGGCACCACGCCATCGCCGACCGGCCGATCCGCCAGGTGCTGACCCTGATGCACGGCAACCTGGGCCACGGCTGGACCCTGGACGAACTGGGCCAGCAGGTGGGTCTGTCGCGTTCGGCGCTGGCCGAGCGCTTTCGCACGGCCATGGGCGACACGCCGCTGAACCACCTGCGCACCCTGCGCATGCAGAAGGCCATGCAGCTGCTGGCCGAGACGCGCCAGACGCTGGAACAGGTGGCCCAGGCTGTGGGCTATCAGGATGCTTTCGGCTTTTCCAAGGTGTTCAAGCGCACCACCGGCCAGTCGCCGCGCCAGTTCCGCGAGCAGGACGCGGCCGACCGGCAGACCGGGTGGCGGTTGCGGGTGTGAGCGAACAGGCGTTGCGAAGCCCGCGATCCCCGACGGAGTGAATCCGGAGGCTGGCGAGAACCTGCGGTGCGGCCTGTCGGTGGTTATCATGTGGTGCACCGGGTGGCGGACCCGGCATCCATTTTCGGCAAGGAGCCCACTCACCGCATGCTCACCGAGCTTCCCAGGCTGCGCAACAGCCTCCGGCTGCAATTGGTGGTGTTGATTGGCGTTCTGGCCATGGCCAGCGCTGTGGGGTATGTCGTCGTCACCAGCCGCATGGTGGCCACGCAGATCGAGCAAGACCGCTTCAAGCTGCAGCGCCTGCTGGCCATCCGCATGGCCGGCTGACGCAGGACATGGCGGCCCGTGCCAGGGGACTGCAGTTCCTGTCCGGCATGGACCTGTTGCGCGACACCAGCACGCCAATTCAAGACAGGCAGGCCCTGCTGATGGCCAAACAGGCGGTCTATCCGGTCTACGCTTGGATCGGGCTGACCGACACACGGGGCCGGATCGTCGCCAGCACCGAACCCGCGATCGTGGGAACCCCTGTGTCCGACCGCGCGTGGTTTGAAGGTGGTCGACAGGGCCTGCATTTCGAGGACGTGCACGATGCGGTGCTGCTGGGGCAGCTGCTGCCTCGCCCCCAGGGCGACGGGCTACCGCTGCGGCTGATCGATATCGCGTTGCCGGTGCACGACCAACAGGGCCGGTTCCACGGTGTGCTGGCCGCCCACCTGAGCATGGACTGGGCCCATAAACTGCATGGATTCCTGCTCGGGCAAGTGGAGGACCCCGCGTTGGAGATGGTGCTGGTCAACCGCGCGGGCCAGGTGATCGTGGGTCATCCGGGCATGCTGGCCCAGTCGGTCAACCTGTCGGAACTGGGCGTGTTCAGGGAAGCACAGGCCGGACGCACGGCAACGGCCATCGAGACCTGGCCCGACGGCCGACGCTACCTGAGTGCCGCTGCACCCGCCCTCGGATCGCCCCCGTTCCCGGGTCTGGGCTGGACGGCGGTGGTCCGGGTGGAGGAAGGTGTCGCGCTGGCCGAGTCGCGTCACCTGGCCTGGGTGACGCTGGTCATCGGACTGGGTGCCGCCCTCTCTTTCTCGTGGGTGATCTGGTGGGCTGTCGGGCAACGGCTGCGCCCTCTGGAAAAGCTCAGCGATGCCGCCGCCAACATCACGTCTGACGGCACCGCCCCACCCTTGCCCGAACCCGACGGCAAGGACGAGGTCGCGGTCTTCACACGATCCCTCACCCGTCTGGTCAACGCGCTGCGCGAGAGCCGCGAACGCTTTCAGGGCCTGTTCGAACACGCGCCCGTGGCCATGGTCTTCGCCAATCGTTCCGGCCAGATCCTGAACACCAACAGCCGTTTCCAGAACCTGTTCGGTGACGGGACTGCGAGCCTGAGCCATATAGAGCAGTGGTTTGAGAGCGCTTTCCCGCCTGGCGCGGCCCGAGACAAGGCCCGCCGCCGGTGGGCGCGCGTGGTCGAGATCAGCGGCGACCGTCCGGTGGAGGTGGCCAGCGCCGAATACGACATATGCCGTCCCGACGGCAGCCGCCGCACAGTTGCGGCCAGCGGCATCGCGATGCCAGAGGGCGTCCTGGTGGCCTTTCACGACCAGACCGAACGGCGCCGCGCCGAGAGCAGCCTGAGACTGTGGGTGGAAGCCTTCGAGCGCAGCGAAGTCAGTCTGCTGATCACCGACGCACGGACCAACACCATCGAGGACGCCAACCCGGCCTTTGCCCGGCATCGGGGCTACACCCCGGAGGAACTCAGGGGCATGCCCTTCATGTGCCTGTTTCCGGACAGCCGATCGACCGACATGAAGGCGGTGCTCAAACAGCTGGAAAACCAGAACCACCTCATTTACGAAAGCGAGCACATCACGCGTGATGGGCACATCTTTCCGGTGCTGGTGGACGTGACCGTGCTGCACGACACCCATGGCCAGGCCGTGCGGCGGGTGGCCTACATCCAGGACCTGACCGAGCAGCGTCGGGCGGCCCAGGAGATCCTCCGGCTGAACGCCGAACTGGAGCAGCGTGTGGTCGAGCGCACCGCCGAACTCAGCGCGGCCAACCGCGAGCTCGACAGCTTCGCCGCCTCGGTCAGCCACGACCTGCGTGCACCTTTGCGCAACATCGGTGGTGTCGTGCACCTGCTCAGGAATGAGTTCGCCGACCGTTTGGGGGACGAGGGTCGCCAGCATGTGCAGCGCATCGAGCAGGGCACACGCCAGATGGGCGAGCTGATCGAAGGTCTGCTGGCCCTTTCGCAGCACACCAAGAAGCCCCTGGAGCGTGAGCCGGTCGACCTGTCGGCCATCGCGTCCCGGCGGCTCGCCGAGCTGGCTGCGGCTGATCCCGGGCGCGAGGTGTCGGTGCAGGTGGAAGCCGGCCTGGTGGCCGACTGTGACCCACCCCTGGCCGAGGCCCTGCTGGTGAACCTGCTGGACAACGCCTGGAAGTACAGCGGCAAGACAGCTCGCGCCGAGATCCGCTTCTACCGCGGCGAATCGTCGGGTCTTCAGGGCTTCTGCGTGAGCGACAACGGCGCCGGTTTCGACATGGCAAAGGCGACGCGCCTGTTCGAGCCCTTCCAACGACTGCACCGCGCGAGCGAGTTCGCCGGCACCGGAATCGGCCTGGCCACGGTGCACCGCATCGTGGATCGGCACGGCGGGCGCATCGTGGTCCAGGCCGAACCCGGTCGGGGAGCCACATTCTGTTTTACCCTGCGCCCCTGAAGACCCGAGACAACGCCGAGCAACGGGGACACGTGGTTCTGTCAGTTGTCATGACGGGCAATGTAGGATGGTGACCCAATGAAGGCCGTTCAAGCTTCACCCTCCCCGATCAAACCGCCGTATCAGGTCATCCTGTCCGCACAAACCCATGGCTGCCTGAGCTCGGAGCACATGCCATGAAGCCCGTGAATGTGGCCGTCATGGGCGCCGGCGCCGTGGGCTGCTACTACGGCGGCATGCTGGCCCGGGCCGGTCACTCGGTCACCCTCATCGGTCGCCCGCCACACGTGCAGGCGGTGCGGGAGCACGGTCTGCGCATGCAGACCCTGGTCTTTGACGAGGCCGTGCCGCTGCGCGCCAGCTCCGAAGCCTCGGCTGTTCAGGGCGCCGACCTGGTGCTGTTTGCCGTCAAGTCGCCCGACACCGAGGTGGCCGGAGAGCAGATCCGCCCGCACCTGGCGCCGGGCGCACTGGTGCTGTGCCTGCAGAACGGTGTGGACAATGCCGAGCGCCTTCGTGACGTCCTGCCCGGACATGAGGTCGCCGCCGCGGTGGTCTACGTGGCCACCGAAATGGCCGGCCCCGGTCACCTGCGCCACCATGGACGCGGGGAGCTGGTCATCGAGCCGTCCACGCACAGCGACCGGGTCGCCCGGGCCCTGGTGGCGGCGGGTGTGCCCACCGAGATCAGCGACAACGTGCGCGGCGCACTTTGGGCCAAACTGGTGCTCAACTGCGCCTACAACGCGCTGTCGGCGGTGGGGCGCATCGTGTACGGTGAGCTGGTTCAGCGACCCGGCGTGACCGATCTGATGCGCGATGTGGTGGCCGAATGTCGGGCCGTCGCAGCGGCCGACGGGGTGACGTTGCCGGGCGACGTGGCGCTGGCGGTACGCCGCATCGCCGAGACCATGCCCACACAGTACTCGTCCACCGCCCAGGACCTGATGCGCGGCAAACCCAGCGAGATCGACCACCTCAATGGCTATGTCGTGCAGCGAGGCCAGGCACTGGGTGTACCCACTCCGGCCAACCGGGCGCTGTGGGTGGTCATGAAGCTGTCCGAGCACGCTCGGCGTTCGTGATGGGAGAGGCCCCGGGTCTCGGTAGAATCGCGCCCTTTCGTCCACCTGCGCAAAGGCCTGCGTCCATGCGTTACTCCGTCTCGCACCACAAGCTCAAACTCATCCTCTCGGCCCAGGGCATCAAGGGCGGCGACGCCGGCGCCATCGACACCCTGTTCGGTGGCAGGGACGGCTACTATTGGTACGGCACCCTGCGCGACATGTGCCCCGAGGGCAAGACCCTGTCCTGGGACAACCAGTACGCCATGGTGAACGCCATCCAGGCGCACGAAAACGCGACCGCCGCCGAAGACGAGATGCCCGCCGAGAAGCCGACCGCTGCGCACATCGCGGCCATCTCCCGGTTGCTGGCCGACCCGATCTGAGCCACCGGGCACCGGCTTCGACCCGGCCGCTCAGGTGTTCTGCCGGAAATGCACGATGGCCGGTCCAACCCAGCAGTAGTCGGAGCCATCGGCATAGACCGGCTCGAACCGCAGCACGTTCGGCCCGGAAGACAACAGGCGGTTTGACGGAAAGTCGATCTGCACCGTGTGCATGATGATGTAGGCGTGGTCGGTCCAGCGGGGCACGGTGATCTGCCCGAGCGAGTGCCCGTTGAGCGTCACGCGGATGTTGAGCCCCGCCACCCCGCTGCGCGCGCCCCCGAGGGCCGACACACCCCGCTGCGCGCGCCCCCGAGGGCCGACACCTGCAGAATCGCCACCTTGTTGGCGTTGCGACCGCCCGAAAAGAACGTGGTGGTCAGCGGCGCCGCACCGGTCAGGAAGCGCTGCGCGGTCGCGACATCAAAGTCCGAGACTTCAGCCATGTTGACCTCCTTGGCCCAGCAGCGCCAGGTAGTCTGCCTCGCCCAGTTGCGGGTCGAGCGCGTTGCCCAGTGACAAGCCCAGCCGATCGGCCAGCAGGCCGATGCGGGCCACATCGTCGGTCGGCGGCAGTTTCCGGGCATCGGCTTCCCAGGCGATACCCCGGGACGTTGCCAGCCGACCCAGCAGGTCGGCTTTCGGTTTCAAAGGTCGTTCCATGGCGTCCCCTTTCTTCTGCGCAGGCAGATGGTGGATGGCAACGGCCGGTTGGCCGCTGCCCGACCACTGTAGGACGCCTTGACCGCTTCGACATCTCACAAAATAGGTAAGGGCCAAGGGTCCAACCAGGACATGTAGCGCAGACCTCCGGGGTGCACGTATGGCGTGCTGAGATGGCGGACCTGACCGCCGGAACCGCGAACTTGATCTGGTTAGTACCAGCGTAAGAAGAGCTGCAGCGCCGAGGCGCGCGGGTCCGTCCATGAATGGCGGGCCAACGTGCCTGCAACACCGGCGTCGAGGCGGGGCACCCATCCATTCCCACTGGAGACGGCCCCCATGAACGCCCCCGACAAGCTGCAGCAACTCCTGTCCCTGACAAGAGAACCCTTCCCCCAGTCAAAAAAGGTCTATGTGCCCGGTGCACAGCCCGGTGTGCAGGTGCCCATGCGCGAGATCGCGCTCACCAACGGCGAGACCGTGACGGTCTACGACACGTCCGGGCCCTACACCGACCCGGCCGCTGCCATCAACATCCGCCAGGGCCTCAAGCCGGTGCGCAGCGAGTGGGTGGCCGCGCGCGGCGACACCGAAACCTACGAAGGACGCGTCCGCGTGGCGCTGGACGACGGTGGAAAACATGGTGAGGAGGCCGACGCGCGTATCGCAGCCCTGCGGGCAGAAGCTGCAGCTCTGCAACGCAAACCCCTGCGCGCCAGGGCCGGCCAGAACGTCACACAGATGCACTATGCGCGCAAGGGCATCGTCACCCCCGAGATGGAATACATCGCCATCCGCGAGAACGGCAAGCGTGAATGGATGAAGGCGTACCTGGGCAGCGCAGAGCGCGAGACTCGTCTGCGCGGCAACCCCATGGGCGCACGCATCCCGGACATCATCACCCCCGAGTTCGTGCGCGACGAGGTGGCGCGCGGCCGTGCGGTGATCCCGGCCAACATCAACCACCCCGAGGTTGAGCCGATGATCATCGGCCGCAACTTCCTGGTGAAGATCAACGCCAACATCGGCAACTCGGCCGTGACCTCCAGCATCGAGGAAGAGGTGGAGAAGCTCGTGTGGTCGATCCGCTGGGGCGGCGACACGGTGATGGACCTCTCGACCGGCAAGAACATCCACACCACGCGCGACTGGATCGTGCGCAACTCGCCG
>JALOSH010000240.1 GCA_025458545.1 Hydrogenophaga sp. | reverse complement strand
GTTGCCGGCCAGCTTCTCTTCACGCGAAATGCCGGTCCATTCGAAACCGAAACCTTGCGGCAGCTTGGCCGCCAGCGCTTCCATCTCGGCCATGGCCTGACCGGTGCTCACGCCCGGCGCGGCGCTGCCGCTGATGCGCATGGCCGGGTAGCCGTTGTAGCGCACGGTCTGCATCGGTCCGGTGATCCACTGCGTGCGGGCGAAGGCCGACAGCGGCACCGCCTGCCCCTGCGCGTTGAGCACGTTGATGCGCAGCACGTCTTCGGGCTGCATGCGGGCGGTGGCGTCGGCCTGCACCACCACACGCTGCAGGCGGCCGGCGTTGGGGAAATTCGATGTCGATCTGCAACTGCGGGGCGTCTTCCAGGCCATCTGGGCGCACCTGGGTCAGCAGCTTGCTCTGCGAGGCCATGCCCAGCATCTGGTTGCGCGCGTTCAGCAAGGCTTCGCGGCCCAGACCGGCGCGGTCCTGCAGACGGAAGCTGAAGCCCGATGAACTGCCCAGTTCGGGAATCGGTGGCGGGCTGAGGGGAAAGATGAAGGCATCGCGGATGCCCGAGAGCGCCCCGAAAGCACGGCCGGCCAGCGACTGCGCATCGCTGCCCGGCGCGGTGCGCTCGGACCAGTCCTTGAGCGTCACGAAGGCGAGCGCGGCGTTCTGGCCCTGGCCGGAAAAGCTGAAGCCCAGCACGCTGACCATGCTCTGCACCTCGGGCTGCTGCAGCACAAAGCCTTCGACCTGCTTCATCACCTCAAGCGTGCGCTCCCGCGTCGCGCCCGGGGGCAGTTGTACGTTCACCAACATGGTGCCCTGGTCTTCGTTGGGCAGGAAGGAGGTGGGCAGGCGCGCATAGATCACGGCCACCGCGCCAACGATGGCAGCGTAGATGACCAGGGCGCGACCAGCGCGCGGCAGCAGCGCGGCCACGCCGCCTTCGTAGCGCTTGGCGGTGCGCGAGAACGTGCGGTTGAACCAGCCGAAGAAACCGGTCTTTTCGTGGTGGTGGCCGGCCTCCACCGGCTTGAGCAGCGTGGCGCACAGGGCCGGTGTGAGCGACAGCGCCATGAAGGCCGAGAAGGCGATGGACACGCCCATCACCGCCGCGAACTGGCGGTAGATGTTGCCCACCGATCCGCTGAAGAAGGCCAGCGGCACGAACACCGCGATCAGCACCACGGTGATGCCGATGATGGCGCCCGAAATCTGCTCCATCGCCTTGCGCGTGGCCTGCAGCGGTGGCAGGCCTTCCTCGCTCATGATGCGCTCGACGTTTTCCACCACAACGATGGCGTCGTCCACCACGATACCGATCACCAACACCATGCCGAACATGGTCAGCACGTTGATCGAGAAGCCCATGGCGAGCAGCGTGGCGAAGGTGCCCAGCAGCGCCACCGGCACCACCACCGTGGGGATCAGGGTGTAGCGCCAGTTCTGCAGGAACAGGAACATCACCAGAAACACCAGCGCCACCGCTTCCAGCAAGGTGATGGCCACGCCCTGGATGGAGATCTTCACGAACTTGGAGCTGTCGTAAGGGATGGTCCAGCTCATGCCCTGGGGGAAGAACTTTTCCAGCTCGGTCATCTTGGCGCGCACGGCATCGGCCGTGGCCAGGGCATTGCCGCTGGGGGCCAGTTGCACGCCAATGCCGGTGGAGGGCTTGCCGTTCAGGCGCGCGGAAGTGGCGTAGGCCTGGGCGCCCAGCTCGATGCGGGCCACGTCTTTCAGGCGCACGGTGGCGCCGTTGCCGCTGGCGCGCAGCACGATGTTGCCGAACTGTTCCACGCTGGCCAGCTGACCGTTGACCACCACGGTGGCGGCGATGCTCTGGCCCGCCACGTTGGGCAGCGCACCGATTTCACCGGCCGAGACCTGGGCGTTCTGCGCGCGGATGGCGTTGTTCACATCGGCCGCGCTCAGGTTGTAGCCCAGCAGCTTGGCCGGGTCGATCCAGATGCGCATGGCACGCTCGGTGCCGAACAACTGGACCTGGCCCACGCCGGGCAGGCGCTGGAGTTCCGGCACCACGCTGCGCGAGGCGTAGTCGCCCAGGGCGACCGGGTCCAGGGCCGGATCGTCGCTGGAGAGGATGGCGAACAGCAGGAAGTTGCTGCGCGACTTGTCCACCCGCACGCCCTGCTGCGTCACCGCCGAGGGCAGGCGCGGCGTGGCGCGCGAGAGGCGGTTCTGCACATCCACCTGCGCCAGGTCGGGGTTGGTGCCGGGCTCGAAGCTCAGCGTGATCGCGCCGGTGCCGTTGGCCTGGGCCACGGCTTCCATGTAGATCAGTCCGGGCGAGCCGTTCATTTCCTGCTCGATGACCGAGAGCACGCTGTCCTCCAGCGTCTTGGCCGAAGCGCCTGGGTAGGTGGCGTTGATGACGATGGACGGCGGCGCCACCGGCGGGTACTGCGCGATCGGCAGCTGGGTGATGGACACCGCGCCCGCCACCATGATGAAGAGCGCGATCACCCAGGCGAAGATCGGGCGGTCGATGAAAAACTTGGCCATGCCGCGAACTCCTTACTTCGCAGCCGGAGCGGATGCAGCATTGGCCGGCGCGGCGGCGGGCGCAGCACCCGGCGGCGTCCAGGGCACGGCCTTCACCGGCGTGCCGGGCGGCATCATCTGCAGCTTCTGGAAACCGTCCACCATCACCTGCTCGCCGGCCTTCAGACCATCGAGCACCACCCAGCGGCCGCTCTGCTGGCCACCGATTTTCACCGGACGCTTCTCGATCTTCCCGTCGGCGCTCACCACCGACACCGTGTCGCCCTGCGCGGTGCGCGCGACGGCCTGCTGCGGCAGCGAGATGGCGTCGCTGGCCACCGCCTGCTCCAGCCGCACACGCACATAAAGACCCGGCAGCAAGGCCCCCGTCGGGTTGGGGACTTCGGCGCGCAGCGTGACCTGGCCGGTGCTGGCATCCACCGTCAGGTCCGAGAACAACAGCTTGCCCGGTCGGGCGTATTCGCTGCCGTCGTCCAGCACCACGCGCACCACCGCCGCGCCGTTGCCCGCGCCCTTGAGCTGACCGGATTCCATCGCCCGCTTGAGCTTCATGGCCTCGGTGGCCGACTGGGTGAAATTCACAAACAGCGGGTCCACCTGCTGGATCACGGCCAGGGGCGTGGCCTCGCCCTGCCCGACCAGCGCACCTTCGGTCACCAGCGCGCGGCCGATGCGGCCCGAAATCGGCGCGGTGACACTCGCCTGGCCGAGGTTGATGCCCGCCGTCTGCACCGCGGCGCGCGCCGCCGCCACATCCGCCTCTGCGGTTTTCTGGGCCGCGACCGCGCTGGTGTATTCCTGCTGGCTGATGGCGTTGGCCGTGACCAGCGGCGCGTAGCGTTCGGCCACCGCCGTGGCGTTGGCCAGGTTGGCCTGAGCCCGGGCCAGGGAGGCCTCGGCGCTGCGCAGCGCGGCCTGGTAAGGGGCGGGATCGATGCGGAACAGGGTTTGACCGGCCTTCACGTCGCTGCCTTCGCGGAACAGCCGCTGCTGCAGGATGCCAGCTGCTCGGGCACGCACCTGTGCCACCCGCGAGGCTTCCAGGCGCCCGGGCAGCTCGGTCTGCAGCCCCACGTCACCCGGCTGCACGGTGACCACGCCCACCTCAGGGGCTGGCCGTCCGCCACCCGGTGCGGCAGCCGCGGGCGGCGGGGCCGACTGTCCGCAGGCGGCCAAAGCCGCCACCAGCGGTAGCACGGTGAGCGACCGGCGCCAACGCAGCGCCAAGCCGTGGCGCCGGGACGAAGGTGTGGAAGGGAAATCGAACATGGCAGGCCTTGTGGCGGATGGGATGACGCAAGCGTCGAGGGCACGAGCGCCGGTGCAGGAAACACCTTGGTCACTCGATTCAAAGCGGCGAAGTATACATACACACATGAATGTATGTATATTCACCAGGTCTCTTTTTCTGTGCACACACCCACACCATGGTCCGCCGCACCAAGGCCGATGCCGAAGCCACCCGCCACGCCCTGCTCGATGCCGCTGAACAGCTGTTTCAGGCGCAGGGGGTTTCACGCACCTCACTCAACGACATCGCCACCGCTGCGGGCACCACACGCGGCGCGATCTACTGGCATTTTGAAGACAAGGCCGACCTGTTCAACGCCATGATGGAGCGCGCCATCCTGCCCATGGAGCGCGGGTTCCCGGACCCGGACACGCCCATCGAGGACCTGGCGGACCCCCTGCAGTCCCTGCGCGACGGCATGCACCATGTGTTGAAACTGATCGCTGGCGATGAGCGACTGCGCCGCGTGTTCGAGGTGGTGTCGCTGCAGGTGGAATACCACGCTGAAATGGCCGCCGTGCGCGAGCGCCACCTGCGCGTGCGGCACCATTACCTCGGGCTGACGCGTCGCATGCTCTCCACCGCCGCGCAACGGGTGGACCTGCGCCTGCCCGTGCCCCTGGAGGCGGCCGCGCTGGGCCTGCACTTTCTGATGGATGGGCTCAAGCGCAACTGGCTGCTCGACCCCAACGCTTTCGACCTGGTGTCCGTGGGCCGCCACACGGTGGACACCTACATCGCAGGACTGGGCTTCAATCTGGCCGCT
>JALOSH010000239.1 GCA_025458545.1 Hydrogenophaga sp. | reverse complement strand
GAAGCCGGTTCCGCCGCGTTCTGGGTGGTGCCCGCGCTCCGGAGACTGATGGCTGTCCTGTGTGTGTCTTGACTGGGGCGCTGGTGCCGTCAACACTGGTGCCCTGGGTCTTTCCATTTTCAGTTGCACACCATGACGCGTGAACACACCACCGGCGCCACTTGGGCGCCCATGCTGGCCGAACTCGAGCGCGGCCTGCTGCAGCGCGATGTGGCGGCACGTGCGCTGCTGCTGGCGGCACTGGCGGGCGAACATGTGCTGCTGCTCGGCCCGCCGGGCACGGCCAAGAGCGAGTTGGCGCGGCGGCTGCAACGGCTGCTGCCCGGCGCGCGCTATTTCGAACGGCTGCTGACCCGCTTTTCGGTGCCCGAAGAACTGTTCGGCCCGCTCTCGCTCAAGGCCCTGGAAGACGACCGCTACGAACGCCTGACCGAGGGCTACCTGCCATCGGCCGAGGTCGCTTTTCTCGACGAGGTGTTCAAGGCCAATTCAGCCATTTTGAACACCCTGCTGGGCCTGCTGCACGAACGCAGCTTCGACAACGGTCAGCACCGCGTGGCCGTGCCGCTGGTGTGTCTGGTGGGCGCCAGCAACGAGGTGCCGCAGGACGAGAGCCTGCACGCCTTCTACGACCGCTTCCTGCTGCGCGTGCCGGTGACGCGGGTGGACGACGCACACTTCACCGCCCTGTTGCAGACCGCACTGCCCGAAGGCGAGGCGAACCCAGGCGCACAGCTGTCCTCGGCTGCATTGCAGGCGCTGCGCGCGCAGGCCAGCCGTGTGCGGCTGGGTGACGAGGTGATCGCCCTGCTGGCTGCGGCCCGCGAACGCGCCCGGACCACCCAGCAGACCGTTTCAGACCGCCGGTGGCGCCAGACCGCGGCGTTGCTGCAGGTGCAGGCCGCCAGCCGCAGCGCCGCCGAAGTCTCGGTCTGGGACGCCTGGCTGCTTCCCTTGGTGCTCGCCGCCGGGCCAGACCAGGTGCCCGGCTGGACCGACTGGTTCCTGCACACCGTCGCCCATGCCACCCCGCTGGCGATCGACGGCCTGGAGCGTGCCGCGATGGCCTTCGAGCAACAGCTCGACGTGGAGCGACGGGCGCCCACCGATGTCCAGGACGACAGCGCCGGCAAGCTGGCCCTGGCGCGCGCCATCGCCGGGCCCAGCGGTGAGAGCGAACTGGTGCGCATCACCAGCGAGCGCGCGCACCGGCGCTACGGCGCACTGCACATCCAGGCCCGCCTGGCGCAGGTGGCCGAGGTGCAGCAGCGCGTGACCGAGCTGCTGGCCCAGGTGCACGCCTCCGCCGATGCGGTGCTCGGACGAGCCCGTGCGCATGGCTGGCTACCGCCTTCTTGGCTCGCGCGCATCGAAGCGGCCCAAGCGCAACGCTGCCAGCAGGTGGACGCGCTGGCCGCCCGGCTGGGGGAACTGCAGCTCGGCTTTGCCCAATTGCCCAGGCTGGACGAAGACCGCTCGGCGTCCGTGCCGACGCCGGTCAGCTGGCAGGCCTGATCACGGCCCGAACAGCGATGAACGCCAGCCCCGCAGACCGGCCCTACCACCATCTGGAAGGCCTGGCGCGCGAGCTCTGGCGCTGGTCGGTGGTGTGCAGCGGTGGCACGGCCGAGGACCGGCTGGCCCAGGCCGCGCCCTGGCACGAAGCCTTGCTGGCCGGCCGCCTGCCCGAGGTCTCGCACGACATGGGCGACCCCGAGGCCGTCGGGCCGATGAGGACGCTGCTGGGCGAGCTGGACCTGCTCTCGCTCACACGGGGCAACCCCTCGCTCACCAGCCAGCTGATGCAAAGCCTGCTGTGGCACCTGGACAGCCTGATCGAACGCCCGCCCCATGAAACGCGAGCCCAGGCGGTTGACCGCATGGCGGCCGATTTCCGCGAAAACTGGACGCTTCAGCGCCAGGGCTGGGAAGAGGCGATGGCACTGCTCAAGTCGCTGGGCGACCCGTCGCACCTGCGGTGGGACGAGCTCAAGGGCCAGCTCAACCGACGCGAATGGGCCGAGGCCCGGCGCATCGGCAGCTTGCTGGAGCGCCTGCCCGCGCTGGCGCAGTTCATCGACGGCGTGGGGCGCCGGGTGCGGGACACACGTCAGCCACTGGCGCACGCGCCCCGAGCCGATGCCATGGCCGCTGACCGCGCCGCGCCCCGCCCGACCGACCAGGATGAGCGCCGCCCCGAGCCCACCGCCGTGGACGGCGTGCACCGCTCGCGGACCATCGCGCGCATGACCGGCAGCGAAAGCCTGAACCTCACACACCCGGTGTTGCGGCGCCTGTGGCGCGCACGATTTGCCGAGGCCCAGCTGCTGAGCTACGACGACCGCGCCCGCGAACCCCAACCGAATCCGCGCCCGGAACCCGACGGCACGGCCGCGCGGACACCGGATGTGCCCCTCGGTCATGGCCCGCTGATCGTCTGTCTCGACACCTCCGGCTCGATGCAGGGTGCACCGGAAAGCGTGGCCAAGGCCTGCGTGCTGCAGGCACTGCGCAGCGCCCACGCGGGCCAGCGCGCCTGCCAACTGCTGGCCTTTGGCGGACCGGGCGAGCTGCTGCAGCGCGCGCTCACGCGCGACGCCGCCGGGCTGGACGCGCTGCTGGACCTCATGGGCCAGGCCTTCGACGGCGGCACCGATCTGCAAACCCCGATCGAGCACGCCATTGAACAGGTGCAGCAACAGGGCTGGCAGGACGCTGACCTGTTGATCGTCAGCGACGGCGAGTTCGGCCTGACCGGCGCCATGCTGACCCGGCTGCGCCAGGCCCAACAAGGGCTGGGGCTGCGGGTGCATGGCATCCTGATCGGCGACCGCGAGACCATCGGCCTGACCGAGGTCTGCGACGCGCTGCACTGGGTGCGCGACTGGCGGCGCTACGGTCAGGCCAGCGGCGCAGCGGCCGAGGGCTTCTCGCCAGTGCACAGCCGCAGCCTGACCGCGATGTATTTCCCCAACGCAATACGAAGGTAGCCCCCCTGCGCCGCTGCGCGGCGTCCCCCCGGGGGGACCACGCCTTAGGCCCGGCAAAGCCGGTTCCGCGGCGTGTGCTGGATCACGCATTGGCTCACGCCGGGGGAACCTTGCCCTTGCAATTGCGCTCCATTGCCCCACACTTCGCGTCGTCCGGATGTTCCGGACCCCCAGTGACCAGGAGAAGCGTGATGAACCTGTGGAAACGTCTGTCGGTGATCTGGCTGGCCGTGCGCGGAGACGCCAAACGGCTCTGGTATGCGCTCGGGCATCCCGATGCGCCGGGCTGGCTCAAGGCGGGCACGGCAGCCATCGTGCTGTACCTGGTGTCACCGATCGACCTGATCCCGGACCTGTTGCCGCTGATCGGTGTGGTGGACGACCTCATCATCGTGCCCATGGCTCTGCGCTGGCTGCTGTCGCGCCTGCCCGAGCACATCCGCCGCCATGCCGACCAGCGGGCGGGCGTCGCCCCGGCCAGCCAACCCGCCGACACCGGTTGGCGCGAGCGCCTGAAGCGCTGAGACTCAGCCGCCCTGGAAACCGCCGCGCCGGTAGGTCAGCACCAGGGTGTCGCGCCAGCCCAGCACCCCGGGCGCCGCGGGCTGGATGGGTGTGGTCTCGTGGATCACCCGTGCATCGTCGAGCAGCAGCAGAGACCAAGGTTCGCTGAGCGTGAAGCGCTGACCACTCGGGCCGTCGGCGGCAAACACCCGGCTCTCGCCGCCTTTGATGCCGTGGCGTTCCAGCATGAACACGGCGACCAGGTCCACACCGTCGCGGTGCGCGCCTTCGGGCGTGGGCCGGCCAATGCCGTCGGTGGTGTCGATGCGGAACGGATGCGCTTCCACATACCAGGGACGCTCACCGTGCAGGGCCGTCGCGGCCTGGCCCACGGTGTTCAGCAGCCGCTGCCACAGCGGTGCGGCGACGACCGAGGCTTCCATGGGCTCGAACCACCGCTGCATGCCACCGTGCAGCGCGTTGTATTCCAGCGGCTGCCAGTGGGCACGGTGCGGCACCTGCTGAACGCCAACACCGTCCACCACAAAGCAGCTGTGGCGGCGGCGCCGGTAGCGACCGCCGTCCTTGAGGAAAGCATCCGGCGGCAGGTCGTTCCAGCTGGCATGCAGACCCGCCAGCGCGGCGGCGTCGGTCTGCAGCCAGCGCTGCACATCGGCAGCACCCAGCAGGGCAAAGCCCGAGCGGGCCAGGGCATCGTCAAGCCCACTGAGGGGCACACAAGGGGGTGGGTAGGCG
>JALOSH010000238.1 GCA_025458545.1 Hydrogenophaga sp. | reverse complement strand
CCTGCGGCGAATCCTTTCCTTCCGACGTGAGTGAACTCGCGGCGGTCGGTTTGACCCCGGTGCCCTCGCACACCGTGAAACCGCCCCGCATCCAAGAGTCGCCGATCGCCTTCGAATGTGTGCTCCATGAAAAGCTGGAGACGCCCAGCCGCTATGTGTTCATCGGCCGCATCCAGTGGCTGGCGGCGCGCGATGGCCTGATCGACACCGAAGCCTGGCGGGTCAACCTGCGGAACTACAGTCCCATTGCACGGTTTGGTGCCAGCTTCTACACCAGAACCGAGGACCGGTTTTCCCTGGCCGATCGCGCGGGCGAAGCGCCGCTCGATCAGACGCCCATTGACCAGATCTGAACCGGAGGTGCGTGCCCACCGCACGGCGGTTGACGGCATCAACCCACAAGCGACCGCAAACGGCCCCAGCGCCCAGGCGCTCAGTTCATCGCGGGCAGGTTGGAGCTCGCCACCGGTTCGGCCAAGGGAGCAACCCTGCGCGCGCCATTGAACCGGGTTTGCCAATACGCCATGCGCATGTCTTCGACGCGCACCCGACCGCCGGCCCGGGGGGCGTGGATGAATTTGCCATCACCGACGTAAATGCCCACATGGCTGAAGGCACGCTTCATGGTGTTGAAGAACACCAGATCGCCGGGCTTGAGTTCGCTGCGGTCGATGGTCTGAGTGGCGGCGGCTTGCTCGCTGGCACGGCGCGGCAGCACCTTGCCCAAAGATTGCTCGTACACCGCGCGGACGAAACCGCTGCAATCGAACCCGCCCGACTCGATGCCGTTGCCCCCAAATTTGTAAGGCACGCCGAGGAAGCCCATTGCATTCATCACCAGCGCGGAGGCTTTTTCGCCCACCGTGTTCCGGGCTTGCTGCACCTGCTCTCCGAGGCGGGTGACCAAACCTTTTTCGGCTAGCAGCGACTCCAGATCGTCGGGTGCCACGGTCGACGGTGCGGCGTGCACCGCGGCGGCACAGCTCAGGAGCAGGGTGGCAATGAACAACTTCATACTTACACATTATCCAGGCTGTGGGCTGAAGTCAAGTGAGGAAGATTGCCCAGTGCTTTGATTTTTATTGAAATTTGCTGTTTTTCGGCTCGGTGGTGGTCTGGGGCACCCAGCGGGGCGGGGGCTTTGGTGAACCGGGTCCGCCCATCGATGGTGCTGCCGATGACGTCGGCCAGGCCGCCGGACCCACGGATGTTTTCTGGGCCGGGGGATTCGGCTGAGCTCCCGGCTGTTTGGCGGCCGATGTGACGGCGCGCCCGATCCTTTCACCCACAAGAGAACTTTCCATGCTGCTCGACGCCAACGACTCCCAACTGGTGCTGGTGGACTACCAGGCCCGCCTGATGCCGGTGATTCATGACGGGCCACAGGTGCTGGCCAATGGACTCAGGCTGGCGCGCATGGCTGGGCTGCTGCGTGTGCCGGTGTGGGGCACCGAGCAGAACCCGGACAAGCTCGGACCCAACGACCCTGCGTTGCGCGCCCTGTGCCAGAAGACCTTGTCCAAGATGCGCTTCAGCGCGGCCGCCGAAGGCCTGGTGGATGTGTTGCGACCGCCGGTGCGTGCGATGGGCGGCAATGCGCGCAGCCTGCCCAAGCATCTGCAGAAGCCGACCAGCGCCCCTGTGCCCGAGCGCAACACGGTGGTGATCGCTGGCTGCGAGGCGCATGTCTGCTTGCTGCAGACGGCGCTGGAGCTGATCGAAGAGGAGATCGATGTCTGGGTCGTGACCGACGCCTGCGGTTCGCGCACCGAGCGCAACCGCGACGCCGCTTTTGATCGGCTGGCGGGCGCCGGTGCCGAGCTGGTCACCACCGAAATGGTGGCTTTTGAGTGGCTGCGCAGCGCCGAGCACCCCGCTTTCCGCGATCTCTTGCCTCTGGTGAAGTAGCCGACCAACGCGGTGTGGCGTCAGCGTGTCGCAAGCCTGACATTCATAATTATGAATTCAGTTTGCGCTGCTCCAGTCCGTGTTTTGCACGAACTGGCGTCCACCCGCGACTGGTTCGATTTCCCCAAACCAGCAGGAGACTCCCATGGCCAACGCCCTCAGCTACGCCGATTTCCACCGCCGCTCGATCGAAGATCGCGATGCTTTCTGGGCCGAACAGGCCGCCCTGGTGGATTGGCACAAGCCGTTTGACCGGGTCTGCAATTACGACAACCCGCCGTTTGCCCGCTGGTTCGAAGGGGGCCTGACCAACCTGTGCCACAACGCGGTGGACCGCCATCTGAAAGACCGCGCCGACCAGCGGGCGCTGATCTTCGTCTCCACCGAAACCGACGTCGAGAAGATCTACAGCTTCCGCCAACTGCACGCCGAGGTGCAGCGCATGGCCGCCATCCTCAAGGCTCAGGGTGTACAGAAGGGCGACCGCGTCCTGATCTACATGCCCATGATTCCCGAGGCCGCGTTCGCCATGCTGGCCTGTGTGCGCATCGGCGCCATCCATTCGGTGGTGTTCGGCGGGTTTGCCAGCCACGCCCTGGCCAGTCGCATCGAAGACGCGTCGCCGGTGGCCATCGTCAGCGCCGACGCCGGCTCGCGCGGTGGCAAGGTGGTCGAATACAAGCCGCTGCTGGACGAGGCCATCAAGCTGTCCTCGCACAAGCCCGGCAAGGTGGTGATGGTCAACCGCGGGCTGGCGCCGTTTGCATCGGTCGCTGGACGCGACGTGGACTACGCCACCGAACGCAGCCAGCACATGGACACGGTCGTGCCCTGTGAGTGGGTGGACGCCACGCACCCCAGCTACACGCTCTACACCAGCGGCACCACCGGCAAGCCCAAGGGCGTGCAGCGCGACACCGGCGGCTACACCGTGGCGCTGGCGGCGTCCATGAAACACATCTACATGGGCGAGCCCGGCGAAACCTACTTCTCCACCAGCGACATCGGCTGGGTGGTGGGCCACAGCTACATCATCTACGGCCCGCTGATCGGTGGCATGGCGACCATCATGTACGAAGGTCTGCCGATCCGACCCGACGCCGGCATCTGGTGGGAACTGGTCGAGCGGTACAAGGTCACGGTCATGTTCAGCGCGCCCACGGCTGTGCGCGTGCTGAAGAAGTACGACCCGTCGTTCATCAAGAAGTACGACCTGTCCAGCCTCAAGGCGCTGTTCCTCGCTGGCGAGCCGCTGGACGAGCCGACCGCGCAATGGATTGCTGGCGAACTGGGCAAGCCCATCGTCGACAACTACTGGCAAACCGAAACCGGCTGGCCGATCCTGGCGATCTGCAACGGCGTGGAAAAGGCACCCAGCAAGTTCGGCTCGCCGGGCAAGGCGGTGTACGGCTACAACGTCAAGCTGCTCGACGACCAGACCGGTGCCGAGCTGCAGGGCGGCAACCAGAAGGGTGTGGTGGCTGTGGAAGGCCCGCTGCCACCCGGCTGCATGCAGACCATCTGGGGCGACGACGCGCGCTTCGTCAAGACCTACTGGTCCAGCGTGCCGGGCAAGGTGGTCTACAGCACCTTCGACTGGGGCATTCGGGACGAAGACGGTTACTACTTCATCCTGGGCCGCACCGACGATGTGATCAACGTGGCAGGTCACCGCCTGGGCACCCGCGAGATCGAAGAGAGCATTTCCAGCCACCCCAAGATCGCCGAGGTGGCGGTGGTGGGCGTGGCCGACCAGCTCAAGGGACAGGTCGCCATGGCGTTTGCCGTGGTCAAGGATGCCAGCCTGCTATCGGACGATGCTTCGCGCTTGAAGCTCGAAGGCGAGGTGATGAAGCTGGTCGACGAGCAGCTCGGTGCGGTGGCGCGTCCGGCCCGGGTGCGTTTTGTCAACGTGCTGCCCAAGACGCGGTCGGGCAAATTGCTGCGCCGCGCGATCCAGGCGGTGTGCGAAGGCCGCGACCCTGGCGATCTCACCACCATGGACGACCCGGCGGCCTTGCAACAGATCAAGGATCTGCAAGGCTGAGCCTTCGCGCTGTTCGCCGCCGCACAACCCGGTGCAGCCCCCGTTGGCGCACCGGGTTTTTTTGTTGCCGCTTCCCGCTGTCGGCAGACATCAAGCCCCGTGGGCAAGCCCGGCCTTTGTAAGTATGATGCATGCTTATATTGATAAACAGCGCGGCCCGCCATGGAACAAATGATCGAATCGCAGACCAACGTGGAGAAAGTTCGTGTGTTCGAAATGGCCGCGGAGCTGTTCGGCGTGTTGGCCACGCCCATGCGCCTGCGCATCCTGAGTGCACTGTGCGACAAGGAAAAGTCGGTGTCGCAGTTGCTGCAGGAAATCGAGACCACGCAGCCCAACCTGTCGCAGCACTTGAACCTCCTGTACCGGGCGGGTGTTCTGGCCAAGCGCAAGGACGGCACCCAGGTCATTTACCGCGTGCAGAGCGAGAAGGCGGTCACGCTGTGCCGCACCGTGTGCACCCAGATCGCCATCGAAATGGACGAGCCCAGCGCGGTGCCCGCCTCCGAGCGGCTCTCGCCACGCATCGTGACCTGATCTTCGCGGTCGGCACGCACCCTGCACCTGACGCGAATCTGGCACTTCGCCTCCCTGCAACACCTTCCGGTCAATTTGGTGACTGGCGGGCATTCAGCCCACTGTTTTGCGGCCCGAACGGTTCGCAAAGTGGCACAATCGCGAGTTGCAGTCAGGTCCTTCCACAGTCACTGTCGCATCCGCCAATCGGTTCAGCCGTGTCGCGGGAGGTTTTCTTAACCAGCTAATGTTTCCCTCAGGGAAGCGGAGGTCAGCGGATCCATGAGCAACTCCCCATCGAATGGGGGCAACGTCTACGTTGCCTACCAATCCAACTCGTATCTCTTCGGCGGCAACGCGCCGTACGTGGAAGAGATGTACGAGAAATACCTCGACAACCCCGGCAGCGTGCCCGACAACTGGCGCGGTTATTTCGACGCGCTCCAGCACGTGCCCGCTGTCGATGGCACCGACGCCCGTGACGTTCCGCACCAGCCGGTGATCAACGCCTTCGCCGAGCGCGCCAAACAGGGCGGAACCCGTGTCGTCATGGCCGCTGGCGCCGACTCCGATCTGGGTCGCAAGCGCGTGGCCGTGCAGCAGCTGATCGCCGCCTACCGCAATGTGGGTTCCCGCTGGGCCGATCTGGACCCCCTCAAGCGCACCGAGCGTGATCACATCCCCGAGCTCGACCCCTCGTTCTACGGCTTCTCGGATGCCGATTTCGAGACGGTGTTCAACACCAGCAACACCTTCTTCGGCAAAGAAGTAATGTCGCTGCGCGACCTGCTCAATGCCTTGCGCGAGACCTACTGCAGCAGCATCGGCGCCGAATACATGTACATCAGCGACCAGACGCAAAAGCGCTGGTGGCAAGAAAAGCTCGAAGCGATCCGCAGCAAACCGGCCTTCAATGCCGACAAGAAAAAGGCCATCCTCGACCGCCTGACCGCAGCCGAAGGCCTGGAGCGTTTCCTGCACACCAAATATGTCGGCCAGAAGCGCTTCTCGCTCGAAGGTGGCGAGAGCTTCATCGCGGCCATGGACGAGGTGATCCAG
>JALOSH010000237.1 GCA_025458545.1 Hydrogenophaga sp. | reverse complement strand
GATCGAAAACGCCCACAAGCACCTCGAACGCTGGGCGCACCAGCACCCGGGTGAAACGCTGCAGGGCGAGCCGCGCTGGCGCGTGATCGGCGACGCCGCGGCCGAGGTGGGGCCGGCGCTGTTTTTCTCGCTGCTCATCATCACGCTGAGCTTCATTCCGGTGTTCACGCTGGAGGCACAGGAGGGTAGGCTGTTCGCGCCCTTAGCCTTCACCAAGACCTACGCCATGGCGGCCTCGGCTGGCCTGGCCGTCACCTTGATCCCGGTGCTCATGGGCTACCTGATCCGCGGGCGCATTCCGGCCGAGACCGCCAACCCGTTGAACCGGGCGCTGATGGCGCTGTACCGGCCGGTGCTGGACGCCGTGCTGAAAGCGCCCTGGCTCACACTGGGCGTGGCCGCGCTGGTGCTCGTGGCTAGCCTGTGGCCGTTGAAACACATCGGCAGCGAGTTCATGCCCCCGCTGGACGAAGGCGATTTGCTCTACATGCCCACCGCGCTGCCCGGCCTGTCGGTGGCCAAGGCGGGCGAACTGCTGCAGCAGACCGACCGCCTCATCAAGACCATCCCTGAAGTGCAGAGCGTGTACGGCAAGGCTGGCCGGGCCGACACCGCCACCGACCCGGCGCCGCTGGAGATGTTCGAGACCACCATCCAGTTCAAGCCGCGCAGCGAATGGCGTACCGGCCTCACGCCCGAAGCGCTGGTGGAGGAGCTGGATCGCACCGTGCGCGTGCCGGGTCTCTCCAACATCTGGGTGCCGCCCATCCGCAACCGCATCGACATGCTGGCCACCGGCATCAAGAGCCCGGTGGGCGTGAAGGTGGCCGGTCCGGACATTGCCACCATCGACCGCCTCACCGGCGAGATCGAGAAGGCCGTGAAGACCGTGCCCGGCGTGAGCAGCGCACTGGCCGAACGCCTCACCGGCGGGCGCTACATCGACGTGGACATCCGCCGCGCCGATGCCGCACGTTTCGGCCTGAACATCGCCGACGTGCAGGACATCGTGGCCGGCAGCGTGGGCGGGATGAACATCGGCGAAACGGTGGAGGGTCTGCAGCGCTTCCCGATCAACCTGCGCTATCCGCGCGAGTTGCGCGATTCGCTGCCCGATCTGCGCGCG
Organism: Hydrogenophaga sp.; assembly: GCA_025458545.1. The sequence continues at coordinate 3,216 of JALOSH010000237.1, read as the reverse complement.
CTGCCCATCGTGGCACCCGGTGGACAGCGCCTGGTGCTGTCCGACGTGGCCGACCTGCGCATCGCCGAAGGGCCACCCATGCTGCGCAGCGAGAACGCACGACTGGCCGGTTTTGTGTACGTGGACATCCGCGGGCGCGACCTGCGGGGCGCGGTGCTGGACATGCAAAGCGCCGTGCGGGAACAGGTGGTACTGCCGGCGGGCTATTCGGTGTCGTGGTCGGGTCAGTTCGAGTTTCTTGAACGCGCCACTGCCAAGCTCAAGCTGGTGGTGCCCTTCACGCTGCTGATCATCTTCGTGCTGCTGTACCTGATCTTCCACCGCTTCGATGAGGCGCTGCTGATCATGGCCACCCTGCCCTTTGCGCTGGTGGGAGGTGTGTGGTTCCTGTGGCTGCTCGGGCACAACCTGTCGGTGGCCAGTGTGGTGGGTTTCATTGCGCTGGCGGGTGTTGCGGCGGAGTTCGGCGTGATCATGCTGATCTACCTTAAGCACGCCTGGCAGGAGCGCGTGGATGAAGGTCGTACCGACGAACCTTCACTGCTCGAGGCCATTCGAGAAGGTGCGGTGCTGCGCGTGCGGCCCAAGGCCATGACGGTGGCCACCATTGTGGCCGGCCTGCTGCCGCTGTTCTGGGGCATGGGCACCGGCAGCGAGGTGATGCAGCGCATCGCCGCGCCCATGGTAGGCGGCATGATCAGTGCGCCACTGCTGTCGCTGCTGGTGGTGCCGGTGGCTTACCGATTGATGCGCCGGCCGCGCCGATCTAAAGGGAGTGCACCAGTCGTGAGGTCAGATTAAGACGGGCATTCATAGAACCGGTCACGCGCCTGTCTCGTACTTGAGCGCGACGATCTGCGGGCGCTTCACTTTGACCTGGATCACGCGAGCCAAAAAAAAAATGTTGGAGGCGCTTCCTTCATCCAGCGTAAGGGTCCCGGCGATGTGCAGGCTTGAACGCTTGGTCTCGCTGTTGATGTGCGGAGGGGCAGTTCGAATTTGTCTAACGCGGGTGCTGTTCACTCGGTGCCCACCATTCCCACCTATATGCACGCCGGTGTATGTGCAGCGAAGACAGTGGCGCCTTACGGATTGTTCAGCTCTCTTGCGTTGATGGCACCAGGCCCACCGACGAGTTTCAGAGTAATTTTGTCCGGCTGCGCGAAAGGCACTTTCGAGGTAGCCACCGCTTCTGCCGAAACGATGCCTAGGGAAAGTCTGCAAAACCTCCCCACTGGCACGGGAAGTGCTGTGTTGAATTCATGAAGCAAATGAGCCTGAGCGAGAGCGGATTCGAGCGCAAGACCAAGAGGACGCGCAAGCGCGAGTTCCTGGACGAGATGAACCTCGTGGTGCCCTGGGCCGAGCTGGTCTCGCTGATCGCGCCACATGCACCTGCTCCCGGCGCCAAGGGTGGACGCCCACCGTTTGCCGTCGAGACCATGCTGCGCATCCACTTCCTGCAGCAGTGGTTCAACCTGTCCGACCCGGCGATGGAAGAGGCGCTGTATGACACGCCCATGTTCCGCGAGTTTGCGGGCCTGGATGCCGGGGAAGACAACCTGCCCGACGAGAGCACCATCCTTCGCTTCCGCCACCTGCTCGAAGCCCACGACCTGAGCTTGCAGATCCTGGCCACCGTCAACGCCACGCTGGCGGCCAACGGGCTGCTGCTCAAGAGCGGAACCGTGGTCGATGCAACGCTGATTTCCGCACCGAGTTCGACCAAGAACAGCAGCGGCGAGCGCGACCCCGAGATGCACCAGACCAAGAAGGGCAACCAATGGCATTTCGGCATGAAGGCGCACATCGGCGTGGACGCCGACTCGGGCCTGGTGCACACGGTGGTGGGTACAGCGGCCAACGTCAACGACGTGACGCAGGCGCACGCGCTGGTGCACGGAGAGGAAACCGATGTCTTTGCCGACGCGGGCTACCAGGGCGTGAGCAAACGCGAACAGACGCAGGACATCGAAGTCAACTGGCACGTGGCCATGCGACCGGGCAAGCGCAAGGCGCTGGACAAGAGCACACCGATGGGCGCGATTCTCGACCAACTGGAGCAGGCCAAGGCGCGCATCCGGGCCAAGGTCGAACACCCGTTCCGGGTGATCAAGCGCCAGTTCGGACACGTGAAGGTGCGCTACCGGGGCCTGGCCAAGAACGCCGCGCAGCTGCACACGCTGTTCGCGCTGTCCAACCTGTGGATGGTGCGGCGCACGTTGCTGCAGGAGATGGGGGGATGAGTGCGTCCAAATGCGGCCAGAGGGCCGTGAATCGGGGCGAAATCGGCCTTCAAACCGCTCTTCAAAGCCTGAATTCGCCGCCATCTGAAATTGCGTGCATCAACTCACGCCACGGCGGGTGTTGTGCAGACCTTCCCTAGTTCGACAAGGTGGTCCTCCATCTCTGTCGCCACTTCAATCACGATGTTTGCGCGCTGCCACACCGAAGATACAAGTGCGATGCGAAACAGATCGGCACCGAGAGCCTTTTCGTAGGCCAGCGCCCTCTCCCGGTGTTCCAAATTCAGGTGGAAATAGCGCGAATACAACCCGACTTTGATCACTTCTTCAGCTTGAACTGGTGGAGTCTGCATAGGCATCCCCATCGAGCCCCAAAAAACGGCTCGCGCCCAACTTGTTTTACGCTCCTTCCTCCAAGGATGTGGAGATCGCGCATGTGCGCCGGCGCTTTGGCTACCGACGCATCCACGACCTGCTGCGCCCGCAGTTCCCCGGCGTCAATCACAAGCGCGTGTACCGCCTCTACCGGCAGGCCAATCTGGCCGTGCGCCGGCGCAAGAAGGGCAAACGCCCTGTTAACGAACGTGTGCCGCTGCAACTGGCACGTACGCTCAACGAAGTGTGGAGCATGGATTTTGTGAGCGACAGCCTCTCGGGTGGCCGGCGTTTGAAGTACCTCACGGTGGCCGATGACTTCAGCCACGAGAGCGTGGACATCGTGGTGGACTTCGGCATCTCAGGCCAGTACGTGACCCGGGTGCTGGACCGCGCTGCGCTGTTTCGCGGGTATCCGCAGGCAGTGCGAACAGACAACGGCCCCGAGTTCACCAGCCGGGCCTTCATGGCCTGGGCACAGTCACATGGCATCCGTCACATCCTGATCCAGCCGGGGCGTCCCATGCAAAACGGCTACATCGAGAGCTTCAACGGCAAGTTCCGTGACGAGCACTTGAATGAGTGCTGGTTCGAG
>JALOSH010000019.1 GCA_025458545.1 Hydrogenophaga sp. | reverse complement strand
ACCCGCGACAACGTGGGCAAACGCATGGCCATCATCCTGTTCGAGAAGGGCCGCGGTGAAGTCGTGACGGCGCCGGTGATCCGCAGCGAAATCGGGGGTGGACGGGTCCAGATCTCCGGCAGCATGAGCACGGTGGAAGCCAACGACACCGCGCTGCTGTTGCGTGCGGGCTCGCTGGCCGCGCCCATGGAAATCATCGAAGAGCGGACCATCGGCCCCAGCCTGGGCGCCGACAACATCGCCAAGGGCTTCAACAGCGTGGTCTGGGGCTTCGTGGTGATCGTTGCCTTCATGAGCATCTACTACATGCTGTTTGGCGTCTTCTCCAGCCTCGCGCTCGGTTTCAACCTGGTGTTGCTGGTGGCCGTGTTGTCGATGTTGCAGGCCACGCTCACGCTGCCCGGCATCGCCGCCATGGCGCTGGCACTGGGCATGGCCATCGACTCCAACGTGCTGATCAACGAGCGGGTGCGCGAGGAGCTTCGAAACGGTGCTGCGCCGCAGTCGGCCATCAATGCCGGTTACGAGAACGCCTGGGGCACCATCCTGGACTCCAACATCACGACGCTGATCGCCGGCGTGGCCTTGCTGGCTTTCGGTTCCGGCCCGGTGCGTGGTTTTGCGGTGGTGCACTGCATCGGCATCCTCACCAGCATGTTCTCTTCGGTCGTGTTCTCGCGTGGCCTGGTCAACCTCTGGTATGGCCGCCAGAAGAAACTCAAGTCGGTGTCCATCGGCACGGTGTGGAAGCCCGAAAACACCGCCGCCGTCGCCAAGGCCGACTGAACCGGAGCACCGCCATGGAATTTTTCCACATCCGCAAAGACATCCCGTTCATGAAGCACGCTATCGTGCTGAACGCCGTTTCCGCCATCAGCTTTGCCGCCGCCGTTTTCTTTCTGATTTTCCGAGGGCTGAACCTGTCGGTGGAATTCACCGGCGGCACGGTGGTGGAGGTGGCCTACGAACAGCCCGCCGACCTGGCCGCCATTCGGGGGGTGGTCGAAAGCCTGGGCTACGCCGAGGTGCCGGTACAAAACTTTGGCACCGCCCGCGATGTCCTGCTGCGCCTGCCGGTGCAGGCGGGCCAGAGTTCGGGTCAGCAGAGCGAAACCCTGATGGCGGCGCTCAAGGCACAAAACCCGTCGGTGGAGTTGCGGCGCACGGAATTCGTCGGTCCGCAGGTCGGTCAGGAGCTGGTGGAAGACGGGCTGAAAGCGCTGGCCTTCGTGATCGTCGGGATCATGATTTACTTGGCGATACGCTTCGAGTGGAAGTACGCGGTCGCGGCCATCATCGCCAACCTGCACGACGTGGTGATCATCCTGGGCTTTTTTGCCTTCTTCCAGTGGGAGTTTTCCCTGGCGGTGCTGGCCGCTGTGCTCGCGGTGCTGGGCTATTCGGTCAACGAATCTGTGGTGATTTTTGATCGCATCCGTGAGAGTTTCCGCCGCCATCGCAAAAAGACGACGGTGCAGATCATTGACAACGCCATCACGGCCACCATCAGCCGTACCATCATCACGCACGGCTCGACGCAGATCATGGTGTTGTCCATGCTCCTGTTCGGAGGCCCCACGCTGCACCACTTTGCCCTGGCCCTCACGATCGGCATCCTGTTCGGCATCTATTCGTCGGTCTTCGTCGCGGCGGCCATTGCCATGTGGCTGGGCATCAAACGTGAAGATCTGATCAAGTCCGGTGGCAAAACGGCCGAAAACGACCCAGCAGACCCCAATTCCGGCGCCGTGGTTTGAGTCCTGAGCGCGCAGGCCTTGGTTCTGTCGGGTGCCCAAGTCCTGAAAACTGAGTTCTTTCGTGTCATACTGAAATCATTGTGGTGTCACCCGATCAGCACGTTTCCTCCCTCGCCAAACAGGCGCGTGAACTTTTCGTGGTTCATGTGGGACGCGCGCTTCCCGAGCTGGTCAAGGCGTGTGAAACCCGCTTGGCCGCCATCCTGGACCAGGCAGGGCCAGCACGCGAAATGCAGGAGCGCCGCGATGCCTGGATGGCCTTTCAGAAGCACCAGACCACCTGGCTGAACAACAGCCGAAAGGCCCTGCAGCGGACCCTGCTGCCCCGTTTTTCAATTTCCAGCGGTGGCAGCCCGCTGGTGGCGTCTGGTCGGCTGGAGTTGCTGGCCGAAGGCGCCATCGACGACCAGATCCTGGCCTCGCGCCTGGCCATGCGGGTGCTGGATCAGGCGTCCAGCGAACTCAACGAACTGCGCCTGCGCATCCAGCACCTGGAAAAGCGCCAGGAGATGCCGCGCGGCGACGTCTTGTTGCCAGATGTGATCGCCCGCATTTTGGTCGACCAGTGGCTGGAATTGCAGATGACGCGTGAAGGCTGGCAGCTCGTGCAGGACGCCCTGGCGCCCGTGCTGGCCAAGAAAATGCACGAGTCTTACAAGGCCGCCAACGAGTTCCTGGTGTCGAGCGGGGTCATGAAGGAAATCGACCTCAATTCGCTGGTCAAGCGCGTGCCCGGCAGCCGTTCCTCGGGGCCTTCGCCCCAGAGCCGTGCAGCCGATGCCGCCAGCAAGGACGCTGCAGCCCCAGGTCAAGACCAGGGTGGCGGTGGTTATCAGGGTGGCGGTGGTTACGGCGGCGACGCGGGTGGGGGGCAGGCCAGTGGCGGCTTTGCCGGTGGTCAGCCAGGCGCCTCGGGTGGTGGGATGCGATCGGCGGGAGGCCGTTCGGGCACGGCCTCTTCGGTCATGGGCGTCCAAGACGAAACCCGGCTGATGACCAGCGCTTCGCCGCTGGCGCGCGCCCGCATGCGGGCGCAGGGGGTGGTGGGTCGACTCAAGCGCATGCTGGTGGACCGTGTGGGCGGCGATTTCGAAGCCACCCAGATCCTGGCCACCTCGCCGCGTCTGCAACAGGCCATCCAGCGGGTAGCGCCTGGTGTGGTGTCGGACGCCGGCCTGCCCCAGACGGGTGGCGGCGCGGTGTACGTGGACGCCTCGCATGTCGAGCGCGCGGCCACGGCCTTGCGCGAGCGCGCAACCGAACTCAAGCAAGAGGCTTCCACACCGACCGAAAAAGCGATCATTGAAGTGGTGGCGCTGATGTTCCAGAGCATTCTGGCCGAGGAGCGCATCCCTCCCAGTGTGCGGGTCTGGTTTGCGCGCTTGCAGATTCCGGTGCTGCGCGTCGCCTTGGCCGAGCCAGAGTTTTTCGGCGCCCTGCAGCACCCCGCACGCCGTCTGATCGACCGCATGGGTTCCTGTGTGATGGGTTTCGAGTCCAATGTCAGTTCGACCGCGCTGGAAGCCGAGATCAAGCGCGTGGTCCAGGTGATCGAGCAGTATCCCGAGACCGGGCGCCGTGTGTTCCAGCTGGTGTTCGACGAGTTCCAGAAGTTTCTGTCCACCTTCCTCAGCGAGCAGGGCACCACCAGCCGGGTGGTGTCGGTGGCCCAGCAGGTGGAACAGAAGGAAACCTTGTCGGTGCAGTACACGATCGAGTTGCGCAAATTGCTGGACGACGTGCCGGTGCGCGACGAGATTCGCGAATTCCTGTTTAAGGTCTGGGTCGAGGTGCTGGCGGTGTCGAGCGTCAAGTACGGTCTCAAGCACGAGGAAACCAGTTCCCTCAAGCGCGTTGCCACCGATCTGCTGTGGGCGGCGAGCGCCAAGCCCAACCGCAACGACCGGGCCCGCGTGATCCAGCAGCTGCCGAGCCTGCTGCAGCGCTTGCGCCAGGGCATGGGTCTGCTGGGCTATCCGCCCGGCTTGCAGGACCAGCACATCAAGTCCGTCAGCGACACCCTGGCCGATGCCTTCATGTCACGCACCGAAGCCATTCCGCAGGAGAGCCTGGACAAGTTGTCCGAGCGGCTGGCGCACCTGGAGGATTACCTGCCCGAGGGTGGCGTGGGCGATCTCGATCTGGACAACGAGAGCATCGAGATGATCACCGGCGTGGACGCCAGCAACATCGAGGTGATCAAACAGGGTGGCAGCCAGCCGAACGAAGCCATGCGCGCCTGGGCGACCGAGCTGCAGATCGGAGCCTGGTTCGGGCTCGACCACAACAGCAAACTCAACAGCGTGCAGTTGGCCTGGCGCAGCGACCGGGGTCAGCTCTACCTGTTCGTCACCAACGGCGGGCGTTGCTTCCTGATCCAGGCCCTGCGGGTGGCTGCCTACCTGCAGGCCGGTCTGTTGGTGCCGAGCGAGGACGAGGCCTTGACCGTGCGTGCCACGCGCGCTGCGCTGGCCAAGCTGGACGCCAATCCCGAAAGGCTGTTGGGCTGACCCCCGCCGCGCTGCGCGCGACCCCCTGAAAGGGGGCGATGCGAGTGGCCCGGCGAAGCCGGTTCCACCGCATCCTGGGTGGGGAGCCTTGGCTCCGGAAACTTGTGGTGGGTCGCTGTGCTTCGCTCAGCCCTGGCCCTGCCGCTGCAGCAACCCGCCCGGCATGCGGCTCACTTCGCCGTCCAACTCCAGCTCCAGCAGACGGGCCTGCAGCGTGGCGGTGTCGAGTCCGGTGCGGGCCTGCAGCGCGTCCAGGCTCACCGGGTCGTAGCCCATGGCTTGCAACAAATCGTCTTCGGGTGCGGCGGGCTCGCTGGGTGCGCGGCGCACTGCGAAAGGGTCGGGTACCCGCAAATCTTCCAGAATGTCCTGTGCCGATTCCACCAGCTTGGCGCCCTGGCGGATCAGGGCGTGGCAGCCGCGCGATTGTGGTGCGTGGATGGAACCGGGTATGGCGAACACCTCGCGACCTTGTTCGGCCGCGAGCCGCGCGGTGATCAGCGAGCCCGACTGCACCGCCGCCTCCACCACCAGCGTGCCCTGCGAAAGGCCGGCGATGAGGCGGTTGCGACGCGGAAAGTTCGGCGCCAGCGGCGGTGTACCGAGCGGGTATTCGCTGACGATGGCACCTTGCGCGGCGATGCGGTGCGCCAGCGCCAGGTGCCGTTTCGGGTAGACGCGGTCCAGCCCAGTGCCCACCACCGCGATCGTCGGTGCGCCGCCCTCCAGCGCGCCTTCGTGGGCCGCGCCGTCCACGCCGAGCGCCAGACCAGAGACCACACACACGCCAGACGCGCCCAGCGCCTGGGCGAACTGGCGCGCATTCGCCTCGCCCTGAGGCGTCGGGTTGCGGCTGCCCACGATGGCCAGCCTCAGAGGGTGTTGCAGCGCGGACAGTTGGCCCAACACATACAAAAGCAGGGGCGGGTCTGCCATCTGCAGCAGATCTGCGGGGTACGCCGGATCGCCCAGCACCAGCACATGGTGGTTGGCCGCTTCGGCCAGCCAGGTCATCAGCTGGTCGACGGCGGCATCCCAGGCTTCGGGGGGTTGTTGCAGGGCCTCCGCGATGCGCGGGCTGGTCACCGCCTTCAGGGTCGATGGGCTCTGGCGCCAGACCGCTTCGGGCGAACCGAAAGCGGCGAGCAACTTGCGGCCGGTGTCGTTGCCCACACCGGGCGTGAGCAGCAGCCGCAGCCAGGCGGCCAGCTCGTTCCTGCCCATGGGCTGCTGCCGTTCAGGGATTGGTGAAGCGATCGCCAACCTTGGCGCCATCGGTGATTTCCAGCACCAGGGCGTAGGACACCTTGTCGAAGGTGCGGAAGACCATCATCAGGCCGTTGCGCTCACCGGGCAGCCGCATCATCGGGCGGGCGCTGTCGGTCTTGTCGGGCAGCACATTGCTGTTGAGCACCAGGGCCAGCACATGGCCGCGTTGCAGGCCGTGGGCGGTGCCGCGGTTGATGGCCACCACCTGGTTCTGGGCCGCGAATGTGACCGCGTTGCCATAGACCGACACGATCTGGCCGCTTTGTGGACTGGTGGGTGCGCTGGGCACGTAGCTGGAGAAGTCGCGTGGCGGCTCGGGCAGCAGGCGGTCGCCGACGCGCATCTCTTCCTTGGCGGCCACGATGTCGATGGTGGCCGGCACGATCTCGACCCGGGTTTTGCCGTCGGCGCCCTTCACGTCCTGCCGAAGTTCGCTGCGTTCCAGCAGGGCCTTGCCCACGTACTGCGCTTCAAAGCCCAGCGTCTCCCCGGTGGTCGGGTCCTTCAGGGGCACAGCGTTACGGAAGACGCGGAAGTCGCGTGGCTTGCCGGCGGCATCGACCAGGGCTTCGCCAGGAGCGCCTTCGCTGTACTGGCCGCGGGCGTAGGCGCGGTCGCCCTTGGTGAGCAGCACGCGGTTTTCAGGCGTGGCGACGATGCGCGGTGCGCGGGCGAAGGTTGCTTCGTCCACGATCAAGGGCTCGGTCAGGAATGCTTCGATGGCCTGCAGGTTGACCGGCGGGATGCTCGAATCCGCCAGGCTCTCGTAGCGGGTGCGCGGGGACACCCGGATGGTGCCCTGGTTGTCGGTGGCCGCGCCGGGCGCGCTGGTGCTGAGTCGGGCGCGACCGTTTTCACGCAGCAGATAGAGCACTTGGCCAGGGAAGATCAGGTGCGGATTGCGGATGTCCTGCAGGTTCATGCCCCACAGTTCGGGCCAGCGCCATGGGCTCCTGAGGAAAATGCGGGAAATCGCCCACAGGGTGTCGCCACGCTTGATGGTGTAGCTGTCGGGGGCGTTGGGTGCCAGTTCGGACAGCGGAACGCCCGCCTGGGCCACCTGCTCGGCGGTCGAGCGTTGACCTGGGGTGATCGGAAAATTCTGAGCCCAGGCACTGCCGGTGGCCAGCAAAGCCAGCGCAGCGGTGGCGCTGGCCAGGGGACGGAGGCGGACGGACAGGCGGGTGTTCAATGGCATGTGGTGGTCCCGGGGGGCAGACGCGCTTGTGTCTTGACAATTCGCATTTGATTTTGCGCCCAAGCCCTTGATTAGGCAATGTTTATGGCTTTCGAGTGCCTTGCGCGTGGGCAAAAGTGGCGAAAATAGCGACAAACTTGCCACCTTGTCACCGCACCCCCTGAAGGTGGTGCGGGTCCGTCCCGTGCCGTGTGCGCACGCCCAGTGACCACCGAAACCATGAACCCGCCTGCCTTGCTCACCATCCTGTGTTATCCCGATCCGCGCCTGCACACCGTGGCCAAACCGGTGCTGGCGGTGGACGCGCGTATCCGCGACCTGATCGAACGCATGCTGGCCACCATGTACGAAGCCCAGGGCATCGGCCTGGCCGCCACCCAGGTCAATGTGCATGAGCGGCTGATCGTGATCGACGTGAGCGAGACGCGTGACCAGCCGATGGTGCTGATCAACCCTGAAATCGAATGGGCCAGCCCCGAGAAACGCAAGGGCGAAGAAGGCTGCCTGTCGGTGCCCGGCATCTACGACGGCGTGGAACGCTCCACGGCCGTGAAGGTGCGGGCGCTGGACGGTGACGGAAACAGCCGTGTCATCGAGGCCGAAGGCATGCTGGCGGTGTGCATCCAGCACGAGATGGACCACCTGATGGGCAAGGTGTTTGTGGAGTACCTCTCGCCGCTCAAGCGCAACCGCATCAAGGGCAAGATGTTGAAAGCCCAGCGCGAAGTGGCCCGGGCGTGAGGGTCGTTTTTGCGGGCACACCGGAGTTTGCACGCACCGCCCTGGAGCGCCTGCTCGCAGCCGGCTTTGACATTCCGCTGGTGCTGACCCAGCCCGACCGGCCCGCCGGGCGCGGCATGAAGCTGCAGGCTTCGGCGGTCAAGCAGTTTGCGCTGGACCACGGCATCAACGTGGCGCAGCCGCGCAGCCTGCGGCTGGACGGCAAGAACCCGGAAGACGCCCAGGCGGCGCGCGACGCCATTTTGGCCGCGCGCGCCGACGTGATGGTGGTCGCGGCCTACGGGCTGATCCTGCCCCAGTGGGTGCTGGACGCACCTGCCAAAGGATGCCTGAACATCCACGCCTCGCTGCTGCCGCGCTGGCGCGGTGCGGCGCCGATCCACCGCGCCATCGAGGCCGGTGACGCCGACACCGGTGTGACCATCATGCAGATGGACGCGGGGCTGGACACCGGCGACATGCTGCTGGTCGAACGCCTGGCCATCGCGCCCGGCGACACCACCGGCAGCCTGCACGACCGCCTGGCCGCGCTCGGTGGGCGCCTGATCGTGGAGGCGCTGGAACTCGCCGCGTGTGGTGGCCTCCGGCCGGTGCCGCAGCCCGCCGAGGGCGTGACCTACGCGCACAAGATTGAAAAAACCGAGGCCGCCATCGACTGGACGCTGCCGGCCGGGGTGATCGAGCGCCGCGTGCGCGCGTTCAACCCGTTCCCCGGCGCCACCACCGCACTGGCCGGGGAAGCCATCAAGGTCTGGGCCGCGCGGGCCGAAGTGGGTAGCGCCGTTGGCGTGCCCGGACAGGTGCTCGCCGCCGGGGCGGACGGCATCCGCGTGCAGACGGGTGACGGCGTGCTGGTGCTCACCGAGCTGCAGCGCGCGGGCGGCAAACGTTTGCCGGCGGGGGACTTCCTGCGCGGCTTCGCGCTGGCGCCCGGTCAGCTGCTGAACGCGGCACCGCTCCAGGTCGAGAACTGATGTTTTTTCTGGCTGAACACCGCCGCCACGTCGAGTTCGGGGAGGGCGTGCGCGACCAGGCTGGGGCCGCCATGGGCATTGCGGCCTGGGGCCTGATGACCGGGGTGGCGATGGTGAAGTCGGGGCTGTCGGTGATCGAGGCCCTGCTGATGACGCTGATCGTGTTCGCGGGCAGTGCCCAGCTCGCGGCCGTGCCCATGATCGCCGCCGGTGCGCCAATGTGGGTGATCCTGGCGGCGGCGTTCTGCGTCAACCTGCGCTTTGTGGTGTTCTCCATCCACCTGCGCCCGTACATGATGCACCTGCCGCGCTGGAAACGGCTGGCCACCGGCTACGTCACCGGCGACCTGACCTATGTCAATTTCGTGCGGCGCTATCCGCACGCCGCCACCGATGCCGATGGCATCGCCCGCCAGCAGGCCTACCTGGCGGGGAACTGTGCGGTGAACTACGTGGCCTGGATCAGCGCCAGCGTGGCGGGCGTGCTGCTGGCCCATGCCATCCCGACCGCCTGGGGCCTGGGGTTTGCTGGCATCCTGGCCCTGGTGGGACTGCTGAGTTCACTCGCCACCTCGCCATTGCGCATCGTCTCGGCCGGAATCGCCGGTGCGGCGGCGGTGGCGGCCTGGGCCTTGCCGCTCAAGCTCAACATCGTGGTGGCCATCGCCAGCGCGGTGGCGATCTGTCTGGTGATCGAAAAGGCCGCACCGCCAGCCCCCGGAGCCCGGCATGTTTGACATCGATCCCTGGACCCTGCTCACCATCGTCGGCATGGGCGCCATCACCGTGCTCACGCGCGGCTTCTTCTTCATTTCCGACAAACCCTGGACGCTGCCGCACTGGGCTCAGCGCGGCCTGCAGTACGCGCCGATCGCGGCCTTGTCGGCGGTGGTGGTGCCGGAGATCGTGATGTCGCAAGGCCAGCTCATCCAGACCTGGCAAGACGCGCGGCTGTTCGCCGCAGCGGCCGGCGCGGCCTGGTTTTTCTGGCAGCGCAGCGTGCTGGGGACCATCGTGGCCGGCATGGCGGTGTACCTGCCATTGCACATCGGCCTGGGCTGGTGAGCGGCGTTCACGGCCTGGACATCCAGCGAACCGCCATGGTCCACCCACCCCAGGAGACCGCTGCGCAAATCAGCAGGGTCCACAGGGTGTGGCTGGGGTAGTGAGCGCCGCGCAGGGTCTGCACCGCACCCGCCACCGCACCGGCCAGCAGCACCACGCCCAGCCAGCGCCAGCCGGTCGCACGCGCGCGGGCGCGGCCGGGCGGCGGCTGCAGCCACGGCAGGCACAGGGCCACAAAGGCGAAAGCGCTGGACGCATGCCCGCCCGGGAAGCATCGGCCGCCGCCACCGTCGTTCTGACCCAGTGCCCAGTGCGACACATATCGGGCCGCACCGCCGAAGGCCTGCAGCTCCCAGGGGCAACTGGTCTGGCTGTGGTGCTTGATCAGGCTCACGGCCAGCAGGCTGAGCGTCACCAGCAATACCGCGCCCAGCCGCTCGTGTCGTGGCAGCGACCACAGTGCAGCGGGGCCGACCTGCCAGCGCACAGGCCAGGCCGCCCAGGCCCAGAGCAGCAGGTAGAGCAGCACCGCCACCTGGCGCAGGCCGTCGTGCAGCCACTGGGAAAGCAGCCAGTGGTCGCGCAGGGCAAACCCATTCGGACCGCCGATGGCCTGCATGACGGCCAGGTCGGCACCGACCCCATCCCATGCCAGGGTCAGGCCCACCACCAGCAACGCCCAGCGTCCCAGGGGTACCGGGCGGCCGGGCCGAGTGGGCGATGGCTCGGAGCGCGCCGCGCTGTGCTGGAATCTCATGGACACACAGTCTTGAAGGCGCAGGTTAAGGAAACCTTAAGCACTTTCCAGATAATGCAAAGGCTTTGACTCGGCGGGTTCGGACCCGACAACGCATGCGCGCTTTGGTGGTGGAAGACGATGTCGGCATTGCCGGTGGCCTGGCCGACTCTTTGCAGCAGGCTGGCTACGCGGTGGACGTGTGCGGCGGCGTGAAAGACGCCTGGGCGGCGCTCAGCGTCGAGCCCTTCGACGTGCTGGTGCTCGACCTCGGCCTGCCCGATGGCGACGGGCTGGACCTGCTCGCCCGGTTGCGGCGACAGGACGAACGCCAGGCTGCGCGCGGTCAGCTGCCGCGCCCGGACCTGCCGGTGCTCATCATGACCGCGCGCGACGGCGTGAGCGACCGCATCAGCGGGCTGGACAACGGCGCCGACGACTACCTCATCAAGCCCTTTGACGCGAACGAACTGTTGGCCCGCCTGCGCGCCATGCTGCGCCGCGCAGCAGGGCGCAGCAAGCCGCTGCTGGAATATGGCTCGCTGGTGGTCGACCCGGCCACGCGCGGCGTGGAGCACGGCGGTCAGCCCGTGAGCCTGGGCAGCCGCGAATTTGCGCTGCTGCTCACGTTGCTGCAGGCACGCCCGCAAGTGCTGTCCAAGGCGCGGCTGGAGTCGGCGCTGTACGGCTTCAACGAATCGGTGGAGAGCAACACCATCGAGGTGCACATCCACCATTTGCGGCGCAAACTCGGCGACACCCTGATCCGCACCGTGCGCGGGGTCGGCTATTTCATTCCGCGCGAACCCGAGGCGCCCAGCCCTTCCGCATGACCACCCGCGAACCCGCCAGCCCCCGTGCCGCGCCGCCTTCGCGTCCGCTGTGGCGCTACCTCTGGGGCTGGGCCATCGGGGCGCTGTCGCTGGTGTGGCTCGCGCTGGTGGCGGTGGCCTGGTTCACCGGCCACAACGAGGCGCGCGAGATCACCGACGGCCAGCTCACGGCCACCGGGCGTCTGTGGTTGGCCACGGCGCCGGAGGGGCACCGACCGGTGGAGAAACCGTTGGACCGCCAGGGCATGGGCACCTATGTGCAGGACGCGGTGGTGCTGCAGTGGGACGGTGCGGTGCTGTCCATCGACACCCACGGCATGGCCGACCGGCTGCCCTTTGTCGGCCCGCCGCCGCCCGGCTTGTCCACCCTGGCGCTGCGTCCGGACCCTGGTCAGACCGAGCCCAGCCAGTGGCGCATGTTCGCGGCCACCGACGGCACCCACCATGTGGCAGTGCTGATCGACCTGGATCAGCGCTACGACCTCGCCACCGATCTCGCCACCCACATGGTGAGTCCGGCCCTGTTGATCATGCCGCTGGTGGCGCTTGGGCTCTGGTGGGCCATGCGGCGCGGCCTGCGCCCGCTGGACCGCCTGTCGCACGACGTGGCCAGCCTCGACACCCGGGCCGGGCAGCGCCTGTTGCCACACGACCGCTTCACCGAGTTCGCGAGCACCGTGCGCGCCATCAACAGCCTGGTGGATTCGCTGCAGACCCAGGCCGAGCGCGAGCGGCAGTTCGCGTCTGACGTGGCCCACGAGCTTCGCACGCCACTGACCTCGATGGCCCTGCAGGCGCGTGCTGCGCGCCACACGCCGTCACCCGAGCGGCTCGACCAGCTGGAACGCGAAGCGCTGCGCGCCGGCCGCATCCTGGCGCAGTTGCTGGACCTGGCCCGGGCGCAGCGCGCGGTGCCCGATCCGAGCGCGGTGGGTGAACCGGTGTCGCTGGGCGAAGTGGCGGCCGCCACCGTGGCCGCACATGCCCAGCTGGCCTACGAAGCCCAGCACGAGCTGGAACTGGTGCAGCCCGACAGGCCGGTGCAGCAGCCGACCAACCGCCTGCTGCTGGAACTGGCCCTGCGCAACCTGGTGGAAAACGCGATCCGCCACACGCCCGCCGGCACGCAGGTGGTGGTGGAAGTGTTCCGCAACGCCACCGACCAGGGCCTGAGCGTGAGCGACGACGGGCACAGCCGCCGCGCCGGCGCAGTCGGTCAGAAAGACAGCGACGGCCTGGGCCTGGGGCTGCGCCTGGTGGAGCGCATGGCCGAGCAGATGGGTGCGCGCTTCGAGCGCGTGCGTGCGCCCGAGCCGCTGGGCACCCGCTTTGTGTTGCGCTGGCCTCGCAACGGTTGATGCGTCCACCGGCCAGTCGCCACGAAGGGGCCGAATGGTCCCGCGTGGCGCCCGTGTTCGGCGGCCTCGTTCCGACGCCGCCCTAAGTTCTGCTTAACCTGCGCTGTCTACGCTGCGGTAGCCAGTGTGTGCTGGCCCACTGGCAGCTTTCATGTTCACCGCATCCCGTCCCCGCCCCCGATCCGATCAACCCATGGTGGCGGTGCTGCTGCTGGCCCTGTGGATCACGGTGCTGGGCAACCTGCCGCTGTGGCAGCGGCTGGCCGGGCAGGCGGGTCAGGCCGTCCAGCGGCTGGAACTGCTGGGGGTGATGGGCGGCGTGGTGCTGGGGGGCACGGCGCTGCTGCTGTCGCTGCTGGCCTGGCCCCGCCTGTTCCGACCGCTGGCCACGCTGCTGGTGCTGGTGTCGGCCTTCAACACCCACTTCATGTGGCAGTACGGCGTGGTGATCGACCCGACCATGCTGGCCAACGTGGCCCAGACCGACGCCCGCGAGGTGCGCGATCTGCTGTCGCTGCACCTGCTCGGCACGGTGCTGCTGGTGGCGGGCCCGCCGCTGTGGTGGATCTGGCGCCGCCCGCTGGTCTGGGGCCACTGGTGGCCACGGACCGGGCGCAACCTGCTCGGGGCCGGGTTGGCGCTGCTGCTGGTGCTGGGGGCATCGCTGGCGGGTTACGAGGGCCTGGCCTCGCTGATGCGCAACCACAAAGACCTGCGCTACATGATCAACCCGCTCAACAGCGTGTACGCCGCCACCCGGCTGGCGGCCGACCAGTTGCCCCGCCAGGTGCGTGCCTTGCAGCCGGTGGGCGAAGACGCGCGGCTGGGCGCCAGCTATGCCCGGCAGCAGCGCCCGCCCCTGCTGTTGCTGGTGGTGGGTGAAACCGCGCGCGCGCAGAACTGGGGCCTGAGCGGCTATGCCCGAGCCACCACACCCGAGCTGGCGCGGTGGCAGGACCAAGGGCTGGTCAACTTCCCAGACGTGCGCTCTTGCGGCACCAACACCCAGGTCTCGGTGCCCTGCATGTTTTCACCGCTCACCCGGGCAGGGGGCGGCGACCAGACCGCCGAACACCAGAACCTGCTGGACGTGCTGCAACGCGCCGGCCTGGCCGTGCTGTGGCTGGACAACCAGTCGGGCTGCAAAGGCGTGTGCGACCGCGTGCCCAACGCCAGCACCCGCGAGCTGAACCTGCCCGAACTGTGCGAAGGCGGTGAATGTCCCGACGAAGCCTTGCTGCACGGCCTGGACCAGCGCATCGCCGCACTCGACCCGCAGCGCCGCGCGCGCGGCGTGGTGCTGGTGATGCACCAGATGGGCAGCCACGGCCCGGCCTATTCCAAGCGAACTCCAGCGGCCCGCAAGGTCTTCATGCCTGAATGCAGCAGCAACACCTTGACGGAGTGTTCGTCAGACCAGCTGGTCAACGCCTACGACAACACCATCGCCTACACCGACCACTTCCTCGGCCAGGCCTTGCAGTGGCTGCAGACACAGGCCGAACGGGGCAGCTACGACACCGGTCTGCTGTATGTGTCGGACCACGGCGAATCGCTGGGCGAACAGGGTTTGTATCTGCACGGCGTGCCCTATGCGTTGGCCCCCGATCAGCAGACCCGCGTGCCCATGGTCACCTGGCTGTCGGCCGGCTTGCAGCAGCGCAGCGGTGTGCGCACCGACTGCCTGCGCCAGCAGGCCGCCCGGCCGCTGTCGCACGACCACCTGTTCCATTCGGTGCTGGGGTTGATGGACGTACAGACCGCCGTGCACCAGCCTTCGCTGGATCTTTACAGGCCCTGCTGATCGGCGGCCGCGGGCAGGGTCAGGCGGGCGCGCAATCCGCCCGCGTCGCTGGTCTCCAGCGTGAGCGCGCCGCCGTAGAGAGACGCCAGCTCCACCACGATGGCCAGGCCCAGCCCGCTGCCGGGCGCCGACTCATCGAGCCGCACGCCGCGCTGCAACACCTCTGCGCGCTGCTCGGGCGCGATGCCAGGGCCGTCGTCGTCCACCACGATGTGCAGTTGTGCGCCCTCGCGCGCCGCATGCACCCGCACCTCGCTGCGGGCGCAGCGGCAGGCGTTGTCCAGCAGGTTGCCCACCATCTCCTGCAGGTCCTGTTCTTCGCCGGCAAACGCCCAGTCGGCGGGCATTTCACGGGCGGCGATGTCCAGTCCGCGCCCGGCGTGCAGCGTGCCCATCACCCGCAGCAAACCGGCCAGCAAGGGCGCCAGCGGCGTGCGCTGACCGGGCAGCCCTTGCGACGCGGCCACGCGGGCGCGCGCCAGGTGCCAGTGGATGTGGCGCTGCGCCACCTGCACCTGCTCGGTCACCAGCGGCGCCAGCTCGTTGCCGGGTGCCTGCGCGGCGGCGTTGCCCAGCACGGCCAGCGGCGTCTTGAGGGCGTGCGCCAGGTTGCCCGCCTGGGTGCGTGCGCGTGCCACCACCTCAGCGTTGCGATCGAGCACACCGTTGAAGTCGTCGATCAGCGGCTGCACCTCGGCCGGGAAGCGTCCCGCGAGCCGCGCCGTGCGCCCTTCGCGCACCTGTTGCAACCCGCGCTGCATGGCTTGCAGCGGCGCAAGACCCACGGCCACCTGTGCCAGCGCGGCCAGCGCCAGCAGCGCCCCGAGACCCGCGAGCGACGCCGCCAGCACACCGTTGAAGTCGTCCGCGGCGGCCAGGGCCTCGCGCGTGTCGCCCGCCACCATCAGGCGCCAGCGCGCCTGCGGTTCTTCGGGTGCCTGCAGCGAGCGTTCCACGATCCGCACCGCATGGCCCTGCGGGCCCACGCTGTCGTGGGTG
Organism: Hydrogenophaga sp.; assembly: GCA_025458545.1. The sequence continues at coordinate 335 of JALOSH010000019.1, read as the reverse complement.
TGCAGGTCGCCGTCGGCCAGCGCGTCGGCGTTCAGCGCCAGCTGCGTGTCCCAGAGCGAACGCGAACGCAGAACGCCGTTGCGGGTCTGGGCGCTGGGGCTCATCTCGTCGAGTTGCCAGTACAGACCCGAGTACGGTTTGTCCAGCCGCGGGTCGGACAGGCTGCGCGGGTCGATCACCGGCCGGCCCTGGGCGTCGAATTCCAGCCGCGCGGTCAACTGGTCGAGTTGCAGCACCAGCGTGGCGTCGAACTGGCGCATCACATGGTCGCGGAACAGGCCGCCTAGCAGTGCGTGCGCGCCCGCCAGCGCCAGCGCCAGCGTGACCAGCGTGGC
>JALOSH010000236.1 GCA_025458545.1 Hydrogenophaga sp. | reverse complement strand
TGGGGCGCGAAGGATGTGGCCGACTTCATGCGCATCGCCGAGGACGTGCACCTGGACGGCGTGGTCGAGAAGATCCGCGTGCCCTTCCTCGTGACGCACGGCGCCAAGGACTCGCAGATACCGCTGAAGTGGGCCGAGCGCACCTACGAGCAGCTCGTCAACAGCCCGAAGCGTGAACTCAAGGTCTTCACCGACCGCGAGGGTGGCGCACAGCACGCCAGCTTCGACAACCGCACCGCCACCTGATGCATGGATCCACCAAGAAAGAAAGTCATGAACATCATCGGACCCGATGCCCTCGTTTTCGGCGTGGACGACCTCGCCGCCTGTCGGCAATACCTCGCCGACTACGGCCTGCGCGACGCTGGCGATGGCCGCTTCGAGGCGCTCGATGGCACCGCCGTGATCGTGCGAGCCAAGGACGACCCTCTCTTGCCGCCTTCCATGGGCACCGCCAGCATGCTGCGCGAAACCGTCTACGGTGTCGCCGACGCCGCCACCCTGGAGGCGATCGCCGACGAACTGTCGAAGGACCGCCCTGTGCTGCGCGACGGCGGTGTGGTGCGCGCGCAGGACGACCTGGGTTTCGCGCTGGCGTTTCAGGTCACGGTGCGTCGCCCGTTGGACATGCCCGCCGAGGCGGTGAACGCGCCTGGAGCGCCGGTTCAACGACCCGCCAATGTGGTCGCGGCTGATCAAGGCGCTCCCGCACTGCCGCGCAGCCTGTCGCACGTGGTCTATTTTGTGCCCGACTCGGCCAAGGGCGAGGCGTTTTACGTGAAGCGACTGGGCTTCGTCTGCACCGACCGCTTCACCGGCGTGGGTCCGTTCCTGCGCCCGGCGGGCTCGCACGAGCACCACTGCCTCTTCATGATCCAGACGCCGCCGTTCATGAAGGGCTGCGAGCACTTCACCTTCCACCTGGGCGGTCCGAACGAGCTGATGCTGGCCGGCACCCGCTTTGTCGAGAAGGGCTACGAGAGCTTCTGGGGTCCCGGGCGCCACAAGTTCGGCAGCAACTGGTTCTGGTACTTCAACTCGCCGCTGGGCTGTCATGTCGAATACGACGCCGACATGGACCAGCACGATGAACGCTGGGTTGCCCGCGAAGCGCCCATGGGCGCCGATGCCTCGCAGCTGTTCCTGTTTCAGCACCGCGAGAAGTGGGCGCCTTCGGGTCCACCGCCCGGTGCCGGTGGTCCGCCGAAGCATTGACGCAGGAACGAACGCCATGCACCTGTGCCACCTGAACGACCTGCCCGACGGCGGCTCGCGCGGCTTCGATCCGCAAGCGACCGGCCGCGACACGCTGTTCGCCGTGCGCCGTGGCCCGGTGCTACATGCCTACGTCAACGCCTGCCCGCACCACGGCACACCCATGGCCTGGCGCAAGGACGCCTACCTGAACGCGGCCGCAGACCGCATCGTCTGTGCGGCACACGGTGCGCAGTTCGAGATTCACACCGGTCTGTGCACGCTGGGCCCCTGCCTCGGCGAGCGGCTCACGCCGATCGCACTGCGCGTGGATGCCGATGGCGGCGTGCACATCCCCACACCACAAGACACGGAGACATCACCATGACCCCTTCATCCATCCTCATCATCGGCGGCGGTTTCTCCGGCATGTCGGCCGCCATCCAACTGCGCAAACAGGGCCACGCGGTCGATCTGGTCGAAATCGACGCGGGCTGGCGCAGTTATGGCGCTGGCATCAGCCTGGGCGGCGCCACGCTGCGGGCCTTCCGCACGCTGGGCATCCTCGACGCATTTCTGGAACATGGCAACGCTGCTGACGGCGTGCAGCTGTGCCTGCCGCACGGCCCCAAGGTGGCCGAACTGCCCACGCCGCGCATCGCCGGCCCCGACATTCCGGGCGGTGGCGCCATCATGCGACCCGTGCTCGCGCGCATCCTGGCCGAGGCCACCCGAGCCAGTGGCGCGAACGTGCGCCTGGGCTGCACCTTCACGTCCATCGAGCAAGATGCCGAAGGCGTGGAGGTGACCTTCCCCGACGGCAGTCGCCAGAGGTACGACCTGGTGATCGGTGCCGACGGCCTCTACTCCAAGGTCCGTGAGGCCATGTTTCCCGAGGCGCCCAAACCCCGGTACAGCGGTCAGGCGGTCTGGCGCGCGGTGCTGCCGCGCCCGCCCGAAGTCACCACGGCCACGATGTGGATGGGTCCCCGGATCAAGCCCGGCGTGAACCCGGTTTCGAAGACCGAGATGTACCTCTTCGTCACCGAGCCGCGCCCCACCAACGAGCATGTCGACCCCGCCACCTTTGCCACGCACCTGCGCGGCCTGCTGGCCGATTTCCCGGCGCCCACCGTGCAGGCCATCCGAGAGCAGATCAACGAGCAGTCGCAGATCGTGTTCCGCCCGCTCGAAGAGCTGCTCATGCCCCGCCCCTGGAGCACCGGGCGCGTGGTGCTGATCGGCGACACGGTGCACGCCACCACGCCGCACCTGGCCTCGGGTGCGTGCATCGGCATCGAAGACGCGCTGGTGCTGGCCGAGGAGCTGGGCCGCGCCGGGCCCGTGGGCCAAGCCTTGCAAGCCTTCGAGACGCGCCGCTGGGAGCGCTGCCGCATGGTGGTGCAGAACTCGGCCCGGTTGGGCGAGATCGAGGTCACCGGCGGCGACAAGGAAGAGCACGCCCGGATCATGCGCGAGTCCCTGATGGCGCTGGCGCAACCCATTTGAAGAACCCAAATGAAGCCCACCCGCCGTTTCATCGACCTCTCCATTTATCTGGAGAACGACGTGCTGTCCGACCCGCCGCCGCTGGCGCCAAAGATCACCTACCAGAAGCACGCCGACACGCTGCCGGAGTTCATGGCCATGATTCCCGGCACCACTGTCGAGGACTATCCCGAAGGCGAAGCCGCTGCCGCCGAGTGGGTCACGCTGACCACGCACAACGGCACCCACCTGGATGCGCCCTGGCACTTTCACAGCACACAAGACGCTAAGAACGGCGGCAGCCGCCCCAGCATCACCATCGACGAGGTGCCGCTGGAATGGTGCTTCCAGACCGGCGTGAAGCTGGACTTTCGCCACTTGCCCGACGGCTACGTGGCCACCGCCGCCGATGTCGAGGCCGAACTCGCGCGCATCGGCCACACGCTGGAGCCGCTGGACATCGTGGTCGTCAACACGCGTGCCGGCTCACGCTACGGCCACCCCGACTACCTGAGCGCCGGTTGCGGCATGGGCTACGAGGCCACCATGTACCTGCTGGAGCGCGGCGTGCGCCTGACCGGCACCGACGCCTGGAGCTGGGACGCGCCTTTTTCCTACACCGCGAAGAAAGTCGCCGAGACCGGCGACAAGAGCCTGATCTGGGAAGGCCACAAGGCCGGCCGCGACATCGGCTACTGCCACCTGGAAAAGCTGCACAACCTCGAAGCCCTGCCGCCGCACGGCTTCACCATCAGCTGCTTCCCCCACAAAATTCGCGGCGCCAGCGCAGGCTGGACGCGTGCGGTCGCCATCCTGGAGACACCATGACACGCTCATTCCGCTTCGCTCTTGTACCCGTGCTGGCATCGGCCCTGGTCCTGGCGGCCTGCACCACGGGTCCGTCCCCCACGGCGTCGGCTGCGCTGTCCAAACGCCCCAACATTCTGGTGATCGTCGCCGACGACCTGGGCTACTCCGATCTCGGCGCCTTCGGGGGCGAGATCGCCACACCGAACATCGATGCCCTGGCTGCAGGCGGCCGCATGCTCACCAACTTCCACACCCGCGCGGTGTGTTCGCCCACGCGCGCCAGCCTGCTGTCGGGCGCCGACCACCACCTCGCCGGCATCGGCAACATGGCCGAGGTGGTGGGTTCGGGCGTGCTGCAGAGCCGCCCTGAAAACGCCCCCTGGGGCAAGACCAACCGTTTCGATTTCGACAACATCCCCGCCGGGTACCAGGGCCACTTGAGCCCTAAGGCGCTGTCCATGGCCGAGCTGCTGCGCCACGGTGGCTACAGCACCTTCATGGCCGGCAAGTGGCACCTGGCCTACCAGGTGGCCGCGCCCGACGAGCGTGTGCGTGCTCCCTTTCGCCTCAAGCCCGACGCGCTGCCGCATGCGCGCGGCTTCGACCGTTCGTTTGCGCTGGTGCAGGGCGGCGCTTCGCACTACGCACATTCCACACCCCCCACGCCGCTGGACCTGACCACCTACGCCGAAGACGGGCGGGTGTTTCCGGCTGCCCAACTGCCGCGCGACTTCTTCTCCACCCAGGCGTTCACCGACAAGCTTATCGGCTACATCGACGCCAACCGCGCCAGCGGCAAACCCTTCTTTGCCTACGCCGCCTACACCGCGCCGCACTGGCCGCTGCAGGCGCCCGAGGCCGACATCGCGGCGCAGAAGGGCCGCTACGACGCGGGCTACGAAGTCATCCGCGAGCGCCGCATCGCGCCCCGAAGCGCTGGAGCGAGCTGTCGGCAGACGAGCGGGCGCGCGAAGCGCGGCTGATGGAAATCTACGCCGCCATGGTGACCAACCTGGATGCGCACATCGGTCGCCTGGTCGAGCACCTCAAGCGCAACGGCGACTATGACAACACGCTGATCCTCTTTATGTCGGACAACGGCGCCGAAGGGGCTGATGCCTTTGCGCCGCCGGTGCCGGGCACGAGGGTGGACAACGCGCTGGCCAACCTGGGACGCCCGGGTTCCGTGGCCGCCTACGGCCACCGCTGGGCCGAGGTCAGCTCGGCGCCGTTCCGCCTCGTCAAGGGTTTCACCGGGGCCGAAGGCGGAACCGCTTCGCCACTGATCGTCAAGCTGCCCGGCCAGCGGCAGGGCGCGCCGGTCACCGGTGCGCGACTGCAGGTGACCGACGTGTTGCCCACCGTGCTGGACGCCGCCGGGGTCAAGAACCCGGGCACGAACTTTCAGGGCCGCGAGGTGTTACCGATCGAGGGCCGCTCTTTCCTGACCGCGCTGCGCAGCCCGGCGGCGGTTGCCGCAGTGCACCCGGCCGACGCTGTGCTGGCCGACGAGCTGTTTGGGACCAGCTACGTCGTGAAAGGTCGCTGGAAGCTGAGCCAGACCGCCACGCTCAAGCCCGGCGTCACGCTGCGCGAGCAGACTCCCTGGCAGCTGTTCGACCTGAGCACCGATCGCGGCGAAACGCAGGACGTGGCCGCCGCGCACCCGGACGTGGTGGCCGATCTGTTGAAGGCACGCGCCGAGTACGCCCGGCGCACCGGCCTGATCGAGCATGCCCGCATCTACACCGGACGTTGAGACCAGCATGCGCCAGGGAATACACCTCGGGGTTGCGGCGGTCATCGCCGTGGCTGTGGCGGCCACTGCGGCTGCGGCCACCCTGTGGGCGCAAGGCGCAGCGGCCAAGGTGCCCGACGGCGTGGCTGGCGCAGAGCGCTGTGCGCGCGCCACGGGCTTGCCTGACGGTTTTGGCCGCGAATCGCGCGCCGGCATGGTGCGTGTGCCGGCGGGGCGCTTCGAACCCGGCAGCCTGCAAGGTTATTCCGACGAACGCCCGGCGGGCCGGGTGGCGGTTGACGCGTTCTGGATGGACCGCACCGAGGTCACCAACGCCCAGTTCGAGGCTTTCGTGAAGGCCACCGGCCATGTCACCGCGGCCGAGCGCGAGGGCGCGGCCGTGGTCTTCCGCGCGCCGCCGCGCGGCAAGACGGTGGCCGAGAACAGCTGGTGGGTCTACACCCGCGGCGCCAGCTGGCGCCACCCAGAAGGCCCGGGCAGCCACCTGCAGGGCCGCATGAACCAGCCGGTGATTCACGTGACGCTGGCCGATGCGCAGGCCTATGCGCGCTGGCTGGGCCGCGAGCTGCCCACCGAAGCGCAATGGGAATGGGCGGCGCGCGGCGGCGGCGATGCCGAGCAGGTCGAGCGCGAGCCCCGCGGCCCGGACGGCCAGACCCATGCCAACTACTGGCAAGGCATGTTCCCCGACCTCAACACGCGCGATGACGGCCATGCCGACCGCGCGCCCGTGGGCTGCTTTGCCGCCAACGGCTACGGCCTGCAGGACATGATCGGCAACGTCTGGGAATGGACGCGCGATGCCTACCGTGGGCAGCGCCAGCCGCACGGCAACGGCGAGCCCTCGCAGTCCCTGCCGCGCCAGGCGGCCAGCGGCGAGGCCATGGTCATCAAAGGCGGCTCCTTCCTGTGTGCCGCCGATTACTGCATGCGCTACCGCGCCGCCGCACGCCACCCGCAAGAGGCCGACCTGGGCGTGGCGCACGTGGGCTTTCGCACCGTGATGCCAGCCCGGTAGCCCGCTTCACCGCCACACCCAACCACCGATCCGCCCCGCAACGCCACCCGCTGCCCTGTCATGCCACCCATTGCCCAGCCTGGAGATCCGATGTCCCTGCCCGCCATCCACCGCGTGGTCACCGGCCACGATGCGAGCGGGCGCGCCATCGTGACCAGCGATGGCCCGCTGCCCCACGTCGCCGAGATCGCGGCCATCCCAGGCACCGTGTTCCACGAGGTCTGGGCCACGCAGGGCATGCCCGCGCCGGTGGGCAACGAACCCGACCCCACCGTCGGCCCGCTGATGCTGCCGCCGCCCAAGCTGGGCACGCGCATCCGCTTTGTCGACATCCCGCCCGACACGCCCGACTTTCTGGCCCAGGGTGCGGCGAAGATGAAAGACGCCTTCGCCCAGATCGGCGACACCGCCGCCAGCACGGTGCAGGCGCACTCGCCACACCCGCTGATGCACCGGACCGAGAGCGTCGACTACGGCGTCGTGATCTCCGGCGAGCTCACCTTGATCCTCGATGACAGCGAGGTGCAGCTGCGTCCCGGCAGCGTGGTGGTGCAGCGCGGCACCAACCACGCCTGGGCGAACCGCTCCGACCAGCCCTGCCGAATGCTGTTCGTGCTGGTCGACGGCGTCTACGAATCCCCCATTGCGACGGCCCTCAGCCGTCGCTGAGCACTTGATCATTTCAACCCACAGGAGACCATCCCATGCTGAATCGCCGCCAAACCCTTTCCCTGCTGTCGCTGGGCCTGCCGCCCTTGCTGGCGACCACCACCGCGCAGGCCCAGGCCACCACCTTCCCCAGTCGGCCTGTCACAGTGATCGTGCCTCAGCCAGCGGGCACACCGAACGACGCCATTGCGCGCAAGATGCTGCCGGGCCTGCAACAGGCTTTGGGCCAGCCCGTGGTGGTGGAAAACCTGGGCGGTGCGGGGGGCACCATTGGCGTGAACCGCGTGATGTCGCAGCCGGTCGATGGACACACCCTGCTCATTGGCACGCCGACCGAGATGATCCTCAGCCCGCTCACCATCCCGGACGCGCGCTACAAGCCCGTAGATTTCACCATGCTGGTCCAGTTCGGCAAGATTTCCTACGTGCTGTGCGCCCGTCCCACGCTGGAGGTCAATTCGTTGGCCGACGTGCTGGCGCTCAAGGGCAAGGGCGGCGCACCGCTGACCATGGGCAACATCGGTGTGGCCTCGATGATCCACCTGATCAGCCTGCAGTTTGAAAAGCTGTCCACGCTCAACGTGACCCACGTGCCCTACCGCGGTGTGGCGCCGATCATCACAGACGTCATGGGCGGCCAGCTCGACCTGGCATTCCTGCCATTGGCCGGTGGCATTGCAGCCCTGATCGATCAAGGCAAGCTCAAGGCGATCGGTGTCAGCACCGCCAGGCCCTCGGCCATGTTCCCGAAGTTCCCCACCTTGGCCGCCGGGCACAGCAGCTTCGCCAATTTCGACTACGACGTGTGGGCTGGAGTGATGACACGCCGCGACACGCCTGCGCCGGTGCAGCAGCGTCTGTACCAGGCTTTGGCTGGCGTGATGGTGGAGCCGGAATTCTTGAATTGGGCGCGTTCCACCGGCAGCAGTCCGGCGCCCGTGCTGTCCCAGGCCGAAGCGCAGGCCTTCTATGCGCGTGAAATCACCCGGTCCACGGCACTCTTGAAGGCCTTTCCCGACGTTTTGAAGTGACGCGTTGAGCGCGGTTCACCATGCGACTCTCCACCCTGAAAGACGGCAGCCTCGA
>JALOSH010000235.1 GCA_025458545.1 Hydrogenophaga sp. | reverse complement strand
GGTGGCGGTGTCGAGCTTGTCCTGGCACACCAGCTCGCAGCATTTGTCCACGAACACCTGCGCCACCTGCACCTCGGTCTGCAGCTCGGCCAGCGTGTACCGGGTGTTCTGGTAGCTGGCCACCGCTTGGCCAAACACCTTGCGCTCCTTCACGTACTCGACCGTCCAGTCGATCGCCGCCTGGGCCGCCGCCACCGCAGAGATCGCGATCTGCAGCCGCTCCCAGGGCAGTTGCTCCATGAGGCAGATGAAGCCTTTGCCCTCCCCGCCCAGGAGGTTCTCGGCCGGCACCTTGACGTTGTCGAAGAACAGCTCGGAGGTGTCCTGCGCCTTCATGCCCAGTTTCTTCAGGCGTTTGCCCTTGCTGAAACCTTCCATGCCACGTTCGACCAGGAACAGGCTGGTGCCCTTGGCCCCCGCCGCCGGGTCGGTCTTGGCGACCACGATCACCAGATCCGCATGCCAGCCGTTGGTGATGAAGGTCTTGCTGCCGTTGAGCAGGTAGCTGCCGTCGGCCTGCTTGATGGCCGTGGACTTGACGCCCTGCAGATCGCTGCCCGCGGCGGGTTCGCTCATGGCGATGGCGCCCACCATCTCTCCGGTGGCCAGCAGCCGCAGGTATTTCTGCTTCTGCGCCTCGGTGCCGTAGTGCAGGATGTAAGGCGCCACGATCTCGCTGTGCAGGCCGAAGCCGATGCCGCTGGCGCCCGCACGGGAGATTTCTTCCATCTGCGCCACCGAATACAGCTTGTCGGCCCCGGCACCGCCGTATTCCTCGGGCATGGTCATGCACAGGAAACCGTTTTCGCCCGCCGCACGCCAGACCTCGCGGTCCACATAACCTTGCTCTTCCCAGCCGTCATGCAAAGGTGTGATTTCCTTTTCCACAAAGCGCCGGAAGCTGTCGCGGAAGGCTTCGTGGTCGGTGTTGAACAGGCTGCGTTCGATCATGGAGTTGTTTTCCTGGTTGGTTATGAAAATTGCCTCAGCGCGGCATGAGCTGGTAGTAATCAAACCCCGCGCTGCGCCCGCCGAGGCAACCGGCGAAAAAGTCTTCGATCTCGCGCCACATCGCCAGGCGGTTGCGCCACTTGCTGATGGAGTGCCCTTCGTTGTCAAACAGCAGGTACTGCACCGGGTGGCCGCGCTGGCGAAGCGCCGTCACCACATCGTCAGAGTCCTGCCGCAGCACGCGGATGTCGTTGGCACCGTGGATCACCAGCAGCGGTGCCTGGATCTGGTCGAGGTAAGACACGGGTGAATTGCGCAGCATCTCGGCGCGTTCGGCAGGGATGCTCACGTCGCCAAACGTGCGGGCGAAGTAGTGGCGGTTGCGCCAGAAGGCGGGCCAGCTTTCGATCAGGCGCGGCCAGTTGGCGGCGCCCACCACGTTCACGCCGCAGCGGTAATCGTGCGGCTTCTGGGCTAATTGCGCCAGCACCGAAAAGCCGCCGAAACTGCCGCCCAACACCGCCAGCCGCTGTGGGTCGGCCACGCCCTGCGCCACAGCCCATTGCACGGCCTCGGCAATGTCTTTCTGCAAGCGGCCATTGGTCTGGCGCTCTGCCGCCCACATGTGGTCGCGCCCATAGCCGCTGGAACCTCGGTAGTTAACCTGCAGCACCGCGTAACCCCGATTGGCCAGTAACTGTCTCGGATGATAGGTCGCGGGCAACCAATGGTCGCGGGCCCAAGGGCCGCCGTGAATCTCCACCACCATCGGCACCGGCCCCTTCACACCGCGCGGGCGAACCAGGTAACCCGCGATGGCGCGACCGTCGGACGCCTTGAATTCGAACGGCACGGTGGGCGACAGAGTCTGCGCCAGCTCTTTGAACTGCGTGTTGAGCCGCTTCACCGCGCCGGTCTGGCGATCCCACAGCAGTTCGGCGTAGTCAAAGTCGCTCTGGCTGCGCCACACGGTCCGGCGCCCGTCGGCACTGCCGCCGCTACGCCGGATCATCACGGGCGGGGCGGGCAACTGGCCCTCGCCCAAAGCCTGCGCCACCACCGTCTGCGCCGCCTGCCCACCGGCCGGGTTCAGGTACCACACCTCGGGGTAGCCCGGCTCCACCACGTAGCCCACCGGCGCGCCGTGGCGGCCGTCGAACAGCACCTGGCTCAGGTCCACCCGTGCATGGTCCGCCAGCACACGCTGCTCACCGCCGTCCAGGTTCAGCTCCACCAGCGCTGTCTTGTCGCGTCCCAGGTTGGACAAGGCCCAGGCCCGCCGGGCCACCGGGTCGATGCGCTGCACCCAGAAACTGTCGAACCCGCCCACGGTCTGCAGCACACGCCATTGGTCGTCTGTCTGACGGAGCTCGACCACGCTGTCTGACCCGTCGGCGTGTGCCAGCTGGCGCACCCGGCCGGCGAATTGCCCCTGGGTGTCGATCAGCCAGTGCAGCACCAGACCGTCATTGCGGGCCACTTCGCGCAGCGTGCGGGTGCCGACGTCGGCCTCATAGAGGTCGAACGAGCGCTTGTCCCGCTGGTTGCTGGCCAAGAAGAAACGGGCGCTGCCTTCTGGCCCCATACCCACCACGAAGCTGCGCACACCGCGTACGGGACTGAGCGACCAGGGCGCCAGCCCCGCGCTGTCGGCATCCTGCACAAACAGGCGGATGTTCTCGTCTCCCTGTTCATCCTTGCTGAACACGAAATGGCGGCTGTCGGGCAGCCAGTTGTAGTAGCCACCACCGCGCCCCTGGTTGCCCACAGCGTATGCGGTGACCGAAGCGTCTGCCGCCACACGCCGCACCGCCAGGCCGGCGTCCAGGCCCACGGTCTGCGACCACAGCAGGCGTTCACCGTCTGGCGACATCACGAAGCCGCCCGTGCGTTCGACATTGGCCACGAAGGCACGCACCGGCAACAGCGGTGCGAGCTGCCCGGCCCCGTCGGCCGCCTTCAGCGCCGTGTGCTGCGGCGAAACGGCGCAGGCTGTCAGGCCCATCACCAGTGCCAGGCCGAACACGCTGCTCGCGGTCCTGGCCATCCATCGTGTTATCGACATCCCTGTTCTCCCTGTACCTGTTGATCGGACGCGCCAGTCTGCACCATGCGCCGGGCCCCAAGAGGGTCGGCCCTGTCACTATTTATACAAAGCAAATGCTCGGCAAAAGTCTATACTGATCCGAACGTCCCGACCACCCGGGCAAATCCCCCAGGAGACACCATGAGCGAAGCCTTCGTTTACGACGCCATCCGCACCCCGCGCGGCAAGGGCAAAAAAGACGGCAGCCTGCACGAGGTCAAACCCGTCAACCTGCTGGCGGGCGTGCTCGCCGAATTGCAGCGTCGCAACGACCTGGACACCGCCGCGGTGGACGACGTGGTCATGGGCGTGGTGGCGCCCATCGGTGAACAGGGTTCGGTGCTGCCCAAGATCGCGGCCCTCAAGGCCGGCTGGGACTGGCGCTGCTCGGGCGTGCAGATCAACCGCTTCTGCGCCTCGGGTCTGGAAGCGGTGAACATGGCGGCCATGAAGGTGAAAAGCGGCTGGGAAGACCTGGTGGTGGCGGGCGGCGTGGAAAGCATGAGCCGCGTGCCCATCGGTTCGGACGGCGGCGCCTGGGCGCAGGACCCGGAGACCAACAGCGCGACGCTGTTCGTGCCGCAGGGGATTGGGGCCGATCTGATCGCCACGCTCAATGGTTTCAGTCGCCACGACGTCGACACGTTCGCGCTCGAATCTCAGAAACGCGCCACCGCCGCCCGCGCTGCCGGGTACTTCGACCGCTCGGTCGTGCCGGTGAAAGACAAGATGGGCCTGCCTATCCTGGAGCAGGACGAGTTCATCAAGCCGGGCACCACGATGGAAGGTCTGGCCGGGCTCAAGCCGGCCTTCGAACAACTCGGCGCCATGGGCTTCGATGCGGTGGCGCTGCAGCGCTACCCGCAGGTCGAGCGCATCCACCATGTGCACCACGCCGGCAATTCATCGGGCATCGTGGACGGCGCAGCGGCCCTGCTGATCGGCAGCGAGGCCGCCGGCAAGACGCACGGCTTCGAGCCGCGCGCACGCATCATCTCGGTCGCGCTCTCGGGCGCCGACCCGACCATCATGCTCACCGGCCCCATGCCCGCAGCGCGCAAGGCGCTGGCCAAGGCGGGCCTGACCATCGACCAGATCGACCTGTTCGAGGTCAACGAAGCCTTCGCAGTGGTGCCCATGAAGTTCATGCAGGAGATGGGCGTGCCGCACGAAAAGGTCAACGTCAACGGCGGCGCCATCGCCATGGGCCACCCGCTGGGCGCGACCGGCGCGATGTCGACGAGCTGCACCGCACGGGCAAACGCTACGGCCTCGCCACCCTCTGCGTCGGCGGCGGCATGGGCATTGCGACCATCGTTGAACGCGTCTGATCGAAAGCGGAGAACACGAACATGATCACCAAGACCATCCGCTACGACCTCTCCAATGGCATTGCCACCATCACCTTCGACGAGCAAGGCTCACCGGTGAACACCATGTGCCTGCAGTGGCAGGACGACATGGACGCCATCGCGGCGCAGGTGGCGAAGGACAAGGCCCAGCTCAAAGGCATCGTGCTCGCCTCGGCCAAGAGCACCTTCTTTGCCGGTGCCGACCTCAAGGGCGTGATGCGCTCGACCGAAGCCGATGGCCCGCGCGTGTTCCGCGAGATCGAGCGC
>JALOSH010000234.1 GCA_025458545.1 Hydrogenophaga sp. | reverse complement strand
TCCGTCCACCGGCAGCGCCAGCGTGTAGCCCCAGCGGAAGGCGTTGCCGGCGGTCTGGCCCTGGGCGACGCCCACCACGTCGTCGGCGCGGCCTTCGTAGCGGCCGTTGCCCAGGTGCTTCAGGCGCCAGATGCGCTTCTGGGTGGTGCCGTCCGAATAGACGAAGTCTTCGTCCAGCACACCCTCGTCGCCGTTCCAGCTGCAGCGCATCACCACGGTGAAGCGCTGCACCACCTTGCCGCTGCGGTCGGTGAACACACCATAGGCGTCGAGCGTGCCGTTGAAGTACTGGCGCAGGTCCAACACCGGTTTCTCGGCCGCGTAGTCGGTAATCTGTGGCAGGCGGCGTTTCATGGGTGCACTTTCAAAGGGGAAGCCAGAAGCGATTCGGCACGGCGCGCCGGGCGGATGATCAGGGTGTGCAGCAGGGCGGCGGCCAGCAGCTTGAGCGCGCAGGGCAGCAGGCAGTAGGCGACGGTGAGCGTCCACAGCGCCTGCGCATCGCGGGCGCCGGGGCTGTAACCGAAGAAACCGAGCAGGGGCAACGCCAGCCCGGCGGCCAGGGCCAGGTTGAGTTTGGCCGCGAAGCTCCACCAGCCCAGGTAGGCGCCTTCGCGCTGGCCGCGTTCACCGAGCTCGTCCATCAAGCCGGTGAGCAAGGCCGAGGGCAGGGCCAGGTCGGTACCCAGGGCGATGCCGGACAACGCACAGACGATGAGGAAGGCGGTGACGTCGCCCGCGCCCAGGGTGGCGGCCCAGATGAACACCAGCACCGACAGCCCCATGCCCACCAGCCAGGTGCGCGCCAGGCCCAGCCGTGGCACCACCCTCACCCACAGCGGCAGCGACAGCGCCGCGCACAGGAAATAGGTGGCGAGGAAGGCCGGTTCCACGCTGGGTGGGGCTTGCAGGCGGTCTTGCACAAAGAACAGCACCAGCGTGGCGGGCACGGCGCTGGCGGTGCCGTTGACCACAAACACCGCCAGCAGCCGCACAAAGCGCGGCTGGCGCAGCGGGTGAATCAGCGAATTCTGTTGCGGCAGCGTGCCCAGCGTCAGGCTGCGGGCCGTGGGCACCACCGCGCCGCTCCAGGCCCACCAGCCCAGCACCAGCAGCACCGCAAAGGCCAACACCGTGGCCCCCAGGCCCAGCGTGCCGGGCAGCACGGCGGCGGTGAGCACGCCCACCAGGGCCAGGCCTTCGCGCCAGGCGCTGATGCGGCTGCGCTGCGGCTCGGTGCCACCCAGTCGGGTGCCCCAGGTCTGGTGCGCCACGCTGGCCACGCTGTAAGCGGTGTAGGTGATGGCCATGAGCACACCGGCCCAGATCAGCAGGGTGGTCACATCGGCTTGTGCCGCGACGGGTGGGAACAGCAGGCCCCACAGACCCAGCGCCAGCACCACCGCCGCCACGGCCCCGGCCGCCAGCACCTGGCGGTGGCTGCGTGCAAACAGGCGGTCGGCCCAGCGGCCGATCCACGGGTCGAGCACTGCGTCAAACAGGCGCGCAGCCAGCAGCACCGCACCCAGCGCGGCCAGCGGCACCGCGAAGCTGCGTGCGTAGTGGTTGGGGAGCACCACATACAGTGGAAGCGCCACAAACGCCAGCGGCAGGCCCAGCAGGCCGTAGCGCAGCCCGTGCCGCCACGCACCGGGCGCGGTGAAGCGCTCGGCCGGTGCGGTGTGGGCTTCCTGGATCATGGCGTCCGGTGCTCAGCGCGCGGCGCCGGCAATCAGGGCGGTGCGCAGTTGCGGCGCCGAGGTTTTGGGCGACAGCCAGATGCCGAAGAAGCGCGCCGAGAACAGCGGGTCGTCCACGGTCGAGCGCAACTGGCCATTGAGGTAGAAGCGTGCGCCACTGCCCGGCACGTGCACGCCCAGCAACTCGTCGCCGGCCTTCACGTCGGGGAAGGCGCGCACCATGGCCGCTGTCCACTCGGTCGTTTGTTGCGGCGTCAGCGCGGCAATGGCTTGCATCTCGTCGATCGATCGCTTGGCGATGTCGGCGCCTTTGAACGCGCGCCGGTACTGCAGCGCCAGGCCCAGGCGCTGCTGCTCGAAACGCCCGGCGTCGAAGCCGGAGCCCGCATGCAGCGTGGCCTGGTAGACGTCGAAACCCCAGAAGCGGAACAGCGAGCTGCCCAGCACCTGTTTGCCGCTGAGCGCGGCCAAGGCGGTGGGCTCGGCGGTGCTGGCCTGCACCGGCAACCACAGGCTGGTGGTGCAGGCCAGCAACATGGCGGTGCGCGTGAGCAGGGCGTTCGGCTTCATGGCGGTCTCAGGTGGGCTTGCGCAAGGTGAACTGGACCACGTCGGTGTTGCCCTCGGCAAACGCCGCTTCGCAGTAGGCGAGGTAGAAGGACCAGGTGCGGATGAAACGCTCGTCGAACCCCAGCCCGCGCACCGCATCGAGCTGCTGCACGAAGCGCTCGTGCCATTCGCGCAGGGTGCGGGCGTAGTCTTGCCCGAAGTGGAACTGGTCCACCACCTGCAGACCGGCGCGCTCGGCGGCAGCGCGGAATTCGTGTGGGCTGGGCAGACAGCCACCGGGGAAGATGAACTGCTGGATGAAATCGGTGCCCGCGATGTAGCGCTGGAACAGGTCGTCGCGGATGGTGATGCTCTGGATGCAGGCCTGACCACCGGCCTTGAGCAGGCGCGCCACCGCGCCGAAGTAGGTGTCCCAGTACTCACGGCCCACGGCTTCCACCATCTCGATGGAGCAGATGGCATCGTAAGGACCGTCCTTGATGTCCCGGTAGTCCTGCAACCGCAAATCGTGCATGGCCCCGACGATCCGCCGCTCACGCGGGTCGCTGCCCCCCGCGGGGGCTCGCCCGCCTTGGGGCGGCCCGGCGGCGGGCGTGTCGGCCTCCGGAATGCCGAGGCGCTTCATCCGCTGCTGCGCAAACGCCAGCTGCTCGGTGGACAACGTGACACCGGTCAGCGAGGCCTTGAACTCGGTGGTGGCCATCTCGGCCAGGGCGCCCCAGCCGCAACCGATCTCCAGCACCCGGTCGCCGGGCTGCACGTTCACCATGCGCAAGGCGCGGCGCACCTTGGCGTGCTGCGCGGCCACCATGTCTTGGTCGGCCGACTCGAACAGCGCCGAGGAATAGTTCATCGTGCGGTCCAGCCACAGATCGTAGAAAGCGTTGCCCAGGTCGTAATGGGCGTGGATGTTCTGGCGGCTGTTGCGCTTGTTGTTGCGGTTGAGCAGGTGGCGCAGGCGGTAGGCCAGGCGGCCGAACCAGCTGCCGTAGATCGCGCCTTCGAGCGTCTCGCGGTTGGCGATGAAGAGGCGCAGCAGCGCGGTCAGGTCGGGCGAGGTCCAGTCGCCGTCAATATGGCTCTGCGCAAAGCCGATGTCGCCCGACTTGAGCGCGGCGCCAAAAAGGTTCCAGTTGTTCAGTCGGATCGCCGCATGAGGGCCGTCGGTGGTGCCGAAGCGTTGCACCGAACCGTCGGGCAGTTGCAGGCTCAGGCTGCCGTGTTGCAGGCGCTGCAGCAGTTGCAGGGCGCTGCGTGCGGTGGCGGGTGCGTGACGCGGCAGGTTGAAGCCGGCGTGCTGGTGCGCGGTGGTGCTGTTCATGGCGTCGAAGTTTTCAGGGCTGCGGGGAACCGGCGGTGACGAAGTCGGCCGGTGGGGCGGGCTGGCGGAAAAAAGGTGTGCGCTTGACCCACAGGCGAACCGCCTGCCAGTGGATGCGCGCGATCACGGCGAGTGTGAGCAGGGGATGGTCCCACAGGGCCTGGCGCCGGGTCTGTTCGTTCAAGGGCTGCAAAGTGCCGCTCACGCTGGTGGCGATCAGCACCGGGCCACCGGCCTCGTCGTGGTAGTCGATGCGCGCGACGGTGCGGTCTTGACCGCCGTGCTGCGCGCGCATGAACACGAAGCGGTATTCGCCGCGCACCGGGCAGAAGGGCGAGACGTGGAACACCTTGTCGGCGCGGCACGGCACGCCGTAGCGCGGCGCATCCAGCAGGTAGCAGTGGCGTTCGCCAAAGGTGTTGTTCACCTCGGCCACCACGGCGCGCAAGGAGCCGTCGGCCCGGTGGCAATGCCAGAGGCTGACCGGCTTGAAGGTGTGGCCCAGCACCCGCGGGTAGGTGTGCAGCCAGATCTCGCCGCTGGCGTCGTCGATGCCGTGTTGCGCCAGCAGCTGCTCCATCCACGCCAGCGCGTCAGGGCCGCCCACGCCGTGGTCGGCGTCGTGGAACGCCAGCGCGGCGCGGCGGTTGCGCGCCAGCGCGCCCGGGCCGTTGCTGCGGAGGCTGCGCATCGGCAGCATGAGAAAACAGGTGGGGTAGTCGAACGCGTTGCGCCGAGGCCGTTGCCGCGTGTGGCGCACCTGACCGAAGCCGATCAGTGCCGCGTTGTTTCGTGGCGCACCCATGGGCGTTTCGCTCACGCAAACACCCCAGGCAGGGCCGCCTGTTGCGCCGCAGCGGCAGAGGTTTGTGGCAGCAGGCCGTGGGCGTCGATCAGCGCGCGTGACGCCTGCAGACCGGCTTTGAGACCGTCTTCGTGGAAACCGTAACCCATCCAGGCGCCCGCATAGAAAGTGTGCTGGCTTGGTCGTAGGCGTATTCGCCCATGATCTGGCTCGGCGCGATGGCGCGGCTCGGATTGAGCGACACGATCACCGGTTGCGGCGTGGGCAGCGGTTGCAGGCGGTTGAGCCAGTAATGCAGGCAGACCTGGGCGGATTCCTGGGCGGTCTGGGGTGAACGTTCGTAATTCCAGGCGGCCCAGGCCTTGCGCTCGGTCGGCATCACCGACACGTCGGTGTGCAGCACCGCGCGGTTCGCCTGGTAGCGGATGGCGCCGAGCACCTGCCGCTCGGATGCGCTGGCGCCTTCGCCCAGCAGCGCCAGGGCCTGGTCGCTGTGGCAGGCCAGCACCACGGCGTCAAAACGTTCCACCGCACCGTCGCTGACGATGCGCACACCGCTCTCGTCGCGCAGCACTTGGCGCACCGGGCGGTTCAGGCGGGCATCGGGGATGCGCGCGACGATCTTCTCCACATACTGGCGGGCACCACCGGCCACGGTGTACCACTGCGGGCGGTTGGTGACCTGGATCAGGCCGTGGTTGTGGCAGAAGCGCACCATCGTGGCCACGGGGAAGCGCAGCATCTGGTCTGTCGGGCAACTCCAGATGCAACCGAGCATGGGCAGGAAATACCAGTCGCGGAATTCGTCCGAGAAGCGGTGTTGGGTCAGGAATTCACCCAGTGGCTGCAGCAGCGGACTGCCTGCCCCGAGGTCTTCGCCGCGCTCGGCCAGGCGCGTGGCCAGGCGGTTGAAGCGCACGATGTCGGCCAGCATGCGCCAGAAGCGCAGGTTGCCCAGGTTCGCACGCTGCGCGAACACGGTTGAAAGGTCCGAG
>JALOSH010000233.1 GCA_025458545.1 Hydrogenophaga sp. | reverse complement strand
GTGGACCGACGGTGGGGCGTTCTGCATCCCTACAATTCTAGGTTTCGCCCATTGCAGGCCAAACCCACTGGAAAACACCACCATGGCGCTCTACGAACTTGACGGACAGGCACCCCAGGCAGCCGAGTCGGCCTGGGTGGCCGACAACGCCCAAGTCATCGGCAACGTGCTGCTCGGCGAAGACAGCAGCGTGTGGTTTGGTGCGACCGTGCGCGGCGACACCGAAACCATCTCCATCGGACCCGGCAGCAACATCCAGGACGGCAGCGTGCTGCACGCCGACGTGGGCTTCCCGCTGGACATCGGTGCGCAGGTGACGGTGGGCCATCAGGTCATGCTGCACGGCTGCAGCATCGGCGACGGGGCTTTGATCGGCATCGGTGCCATCGTGCTCAACGGCGCGAAGATCGGCAAGCACTGCCTGGTGGGCGCGGGTGCGCTGGTGACCGAAGGCAAATCGTTTCCGGACGGCTCCATGATCTTCGGCAGCCCGGCCCGGGCGGTGAAGACCCTGTCGCCTGAACAGATCGAAGGCTTGCGCCAGAGCGCACAGCACTACATCGACAATGCGCGGCGCTACCGCCAGGGCTTGAAGAAAATCGGTTGAACCCGATCTGCTGGCGTTGAATTTTCCGAAAGAAGCGATTGTCCGAACTGCACAAATTCATGTTTGAGGGCCTGCCGGTGCGAGGCATGCTGGTGCGCCTCACCGACGGCTGGCAGGAGATTCTGCGCCGTCGCGAGCAGGCCGGTGGCTATCCCGCAGCGGTCACCGAATTGCTGGGCGAGATGACCGCTGCGGCCACCCTGATGCAGGCCAACATCAAGTTCAACGGCGCGCTGGTGATGCAGATCATGGGCGACGGGCCGGTCAAGCTGGCGGTGGCCGAGGTGCAACCCGATCTGACGCTGCGCGCCACCGCCAACGTGCAGGGCGAGGTGGCGCCAGGTGCACCGCTCTCGCACATGGTCAATGTGAACAACCTGGGGCGCTGCGCCATCACGCTGGACCCGAAAGACCGCAAGCCCGGGCAGCAGCCTTACCAGGGCGTGGTGCCGCTGTTTGGCGACCGGCACGAAAAGCTGGAAAAGTTGAGCGAGGTGATCGAGCACTACATGCTGCAGAGCGAACAGCTCGACACGCGGCTGGTGCTGGCCGCCAACGGCGAAGTGGCTGCCGGTCTCCTGATCCAGCGGCTGCCCATGCAGGGCGCGGCCAACCTCTCGGGTGCGGGCGCTGTGGCGCGTGACGAAGACCAGATCGGACAGAACGAGGACTACAACCGCATCGCGATCCTGGCGGCCAGCCTGAAGCGCGAGGAACTGTTGACGCTGGACGCCGACACCATCTTGCGCCGCTTGTTCTGGGAGGAGGATGTGCGCCGTTTTGAACCGCAAGCCGGTGCAGAAGGCCCGCGTTTTGCGTGCACCTGCTCGCGCGAGCGCGTGAGCAACATGCTGCGCAGCCTGGGCCGCGAAGAGATCGAATCCATCATCGCCGAACAGGGTCAGGTGGAAGTGGGCTGCGATTTTTGCGGCGCGCAGTACCGCTTTGATCCGGTCGACGCGGCGACGGTGTTTTTGCAGGCCGCAGCGCAGCCCCCCGGTTCACCAGGCGTGCATTGAGCCTGTCCGGCGCGGCGTGCCCGAACCCAGGGACGCCGTGGAACCGGCTTTGCCGGGCCACAGGCGTCGTCCCCCCGCCGGGGGGAAGCGGCGTCAGCCGCGCAGGGGGGAATCCAACAAGTCATGGCAGGAGCCCATGGTGTGGTAATCCACCTTGCCGGCCGGGCTCTTCTCGTCCGAATACTTGCGGTTGTCGGCGCTCAGGATGCGCCACCAGGCCCCGTGTTCATGGTCCACGAAGTGGCGCCATGCATAGGCCCACAGGTGGTCGTAGGCGGCCCAGTAGCGCTGCTCGCCCGTGACCCTGGCCAGCCGCGCCGCTGCGGCCAGCGACTCGGCCTGCACCCAGAAGTACTTGTCGCTGTCGCAGATGCTGCCGTCGGGCGCAAAGCCGTAGTACAGGCCGCCGTGTTCACCGTCCCAGGCTTTGTGCATGGCGGTGTCGAAGAAGCGGCGCGCACGCTCGACCAGACCCGCATCAGGACGGCGTTCGTGCAGTTGCAGCAGCAGCTTGGTCCACTCGGTCAGGTGGCCGGGCTGAAAGCCCCAGGGCCGGAAGATGTTGGTCTTGTCGTCCCTGTTGTAGTCCCAGTCCACCGACCAGTCGGCTTTGTAGTGCTCCCACACCAGGCCATTGGCCAGCGCGGCTTGGCGCACGGTGATGTGCTCGGCCAGCAGCGCGGCGCGCTCGAGGTAGTGGGATTCTTTCGTGGCGTCGAAGGCGGCCAGCAAGGCTTCGCACAAATGCATGTTGGCGTTCTGGCCGCGGTAAGGCAACAGCTGCCAGTCGGGCGTGGCCTCGTCGGCGTAGAGACCGTGGGCCGGTTCCCAGAAGCGCTGCTCCAGCAGCTCGTGGGTCTGCGCGATGCCGGCAAGGGCGCCTTGCACGCCCGCCATGTGCGCGTGCGCGTGGGCCAGCAGCACGAAGGCCAGGCCGTAGGCGTGGTGGCTGCCATCGAGCACGCGCGCTTGGCCCTGGCGCCAGTCGAGCAGCCAGGCGTAGCCACCGCTGGTGGGGTCTCGATGGACGCGCAGAAAGTCGAAGGCCTGTTGCAGCGCCTGTCGGGTCAGGTCGCCGCCGATCTGTCGGCGCACCGCCATGGAAAACGTCACCACATACCGTGTGCTGCTCACCAGGTGCCGTGTGTGGGCGTCGTACACGCTGCCTTCGTCGCGCAGAAAGTGGAACAGGCCACCGGTGGGATCGATGGCGCGCGGCAGGTAGAAAGACAGCGTGTCTTCAATGTGGGCGCGCAAGAATGCGGGCGAGCGGAAATCGGGCAAGGGTGTGGCGGGGATCATGGGCGGGTCTTGGCGGCGCGCTGCTGCGCGATCAGTTCGGTGAACAGCCGGTGTTCACAGCCGGGGTCGCTGCACTTGTCGCAGTTCCAGGCCCGGCGTCCTTGCGGCCAGGTGGGATCGCTGGGCACCAGCGGTTCGCCCCATGCGGTGCCGATGCTGCGCAGGGCATGCTGCAAGCGTGCATCGCCTTGTCCGTACACGGTCTGGAACGGCAAACCCGCGCCCATCAGTTCTCGGCGCAGCGCCGCGTCCACGGCTTCGCGCAGGGCAGGGCTGTCGCGGAACAGGCCGTCGGCCACCCAGGGCAGGTCCAGACCCATCAACAAGGTGAGCTCGTAGCTGCGCTGCTGGGCCAGTGCAGCGGGATACAGGGAGCGGTCGTTGAAGTACAGCTCGCTGTACGCAGCGATCACCAGCGCGGTGGTGTCGGCGATCACGGCGCGCACACCGGGTTGCTGGCGGGCCGCTT
This sequence comes from Hydrogenophaga sp., assembly GCA_025458545.1. The sequence continues at coordinate 1,032 of JALOSH010000233.1, read as the reverse complement.
CGATCTGGCTGGTTTGTGCCTGTGCCCGTGCGGCCTGTTCTTCGGCGCGCGGTGCCCGCCCCATGGCCTCGCACCAGAGGCGCAATTGCTCGGGAACGAGCAGGTTGGGGATCTGCAATGGATCCGACAAGTGCCGGTGCAGCGCCTGACCGAGCGTGGTTTTACCGGAGGATTCGCCGCCGAGCAGCGCAATGGTGATGGCCATGACGTGGCGTCAGGGCTTGTTCTGTGCGATCTGGACGAAGATTTCGTTGGGCTTGACCATGCCCAGGTCCTGGCGGGCGAGTTCTTCGACCATGTCCAGGCCTTCCTGCAGGTCGCTCACCTCGCTGGCGATCTGCTCGTTGCGCAGCTTGGCTTCGCGGTTGGCCAAGTCCAGCGCCGCCAGATCCAGCTTCATCTGGTTGACCTGCGGCACGCTGCCGCGGCCAAACCACAGCTGCGCATGCAGCACCAGCAGCAGCGTTATCAGCAGGGCAGGGACGAGACGGCGGGCCATGGCTGGAGTTTAGTGCGAGCTCAGGTCGGGAGCCAGGGGCTGCTCTTGAGTGGATACCGGAGCGCAAACCGTTACGCATGAAGCGCTCCAACCCAGGGCACCGCCGGGCCGGCTTTGCCGGACGGCCAGTGCCGCCCCCTTGAGGGGGTCGCGCGAAGCGCGGCGGGGGTGGTTCACTTCAAGTTGTAGAACGCGGCACGGCCGGGGTACACCGCCACATCGCCCAGGTCTTCTTCGATGCGCAGCAGCTGGTTGTACTTGGCCATGCGGTCCGAGCGCGACAGCGAGCCGGTCTTGATCTGGCCGGCGTTGGTGCCCACGGCGATGTCGGAGATGGTGCTGTCTTCGGTCTCGCCCGAGCGGTGGCTGATCACGGCGGTGTAGCCGGCGCGCTTGGCCATCTCGATGGCGGCGAAGGTCTCCGTCAGCGTGCCGATCTGGTTGATCTTGATCAGGATCGAGTTGGCGATGCCCTTGTCGATGCCTTCTTTCAGGATCTTGGTGTTGGTGACGAACAGGTCGTCGCCCACCAG
>JALOSH010000018.1 GCA_025458545.1 Hydrogenophaga sp. | reverse complement strand
GTGGTGTCGATGCGCCCGTTCTTGGACAAAGATGTGCCTCATGTGCGCGCGCTCACTCGGAACCTTCCCCTGGCGCATGGGGAACCGATTCACCAGGGCAATCCCGCGGACTTGGGCATCGACGACCTCGCCCGGCCAGACTGGGGCGAACCATTGCCTCCGCAGCCCGGAGAGGTGCCGCTGTACTGGGGCTGCGGCCTCACCGCCAACGAGGCCCTGTCGCGCGCTGGACTGCCTTGGTACGTGACCCACCAGCCCGGACGCATGTGGGTCACCGATCTGCGCATCTGAAGCCATGGTGCGAGCCTTCGAGGCCGCCCACGCAGACACCCCGCCCGCAACAGGGGTGCGCCCGAAGATCGAAGGCCCGGTTAAGCTGCGCGACATCGTCCCGACCTTCGCTTCCTTTTCGGAGTTCTCATGCACGCTGTTGTTTGTCCGCGCATCTCGATGGGGCTCGTCCTCGCCGCCGCCTGCTGGCCAGTCCTGGCTTCCGAGCCCCAACGCGCCGCGCCTCCGCTGTGGGAAATCGGGGGGGTGGTGTTCGGTGTTTCGCAGCAGGCCTACCCGGGGTCGGATACAGTTGCGGGCCGATCAGGACACCGTGGGCCTGCGGGCCTTGAAAACGGACCGGGTCGAGCTGGACCTGGGTGTGGCCGGTTCTTTTGGCGGCGGGGGTGAGGAGATCGAGGCGCGGCGCGGCATGAGCGAACTGGGCACGCTGGTGGAGCTGGGTCCGCGGCTGAAACTGAACCTGGGTGAACCAGTGGGCAGGGGACGCTTCAGGGCCGAGATTCCACTGCGCGGCGTGTTCGATCTGAACGACCGTGGCCGCTACCGAGGCGTCGCCTTCGAGCCCAAACTGCTCTACGAAGGCCTGGGGCCCGCCGGCTGGCGCTACAGCACCAGCCTGAGCACGATCCTGGCCGACCGTCGCCTGTCGGACTATTTCTACAGCGTGGGCCCGGCAGACGCCACCCCGTTGCGCCCGGTGTACGCGGCACGTGCGGGCGTGGTGGCGACGCGGGTGTCGCTGTCGGCGACGCGGGCCCTGGGGCCCGACTGGCGCTTCTTTGGCTTTGTGCGCCTGGACACGGTGCAAGGCGCCGCCAACCAGGACAGCCCGCTGGTGCGGCAACGCAGCGGCGCCTCGGTGGGCCTGGGCTTGAGCTACACCTGGAAGCAATCCGAGGCCCGGGCCCATGATTGAAGACCGCGCCACACCGTCCACCAGATTCCCTTTGCCCACCCCTGCAACACAGGCCAGCCACCGCCGTGCGCGCAACCTGGCCGCGGGCTGGCTGCTCGCGCTGGGCTGTTGCTCTGCGGCTTGGGCAAACCCGCCCACCGGCGCCACGCCCCTGCCCACGCTGGAGGTGCCCGCCTACATGGGCCGCTGGTACCAGGTGGCGCTGTACCCGAACCGTTTCCAGGCGCAGTGTCTCGACAGCACGTCGGCCACCTACACGCTGCTGGACGACGGGCGGGTGCGGGTGCTGAACCGTTGCCGCACCCAGAACGGCTGGGACGATGCCGAGGGCATTGCCCGCCCACGCGAGGGTGTGGAACGCCGCGCGGGTGGCGTGCTGGCACCGGCTTCGCTGGAGGTGAGCTTTGTACCGGCCTTTCTGCGCTGGCTGGGCGTGGGCTGGGGCAACTACGACGTGTTGCAGCTCGGGCCCCAGCAGGCCTGGGCGGTGGTGAGCGAACCCACCCGCGAATACCTGTGGGTGTTGTCCCGCACGCCACAGCTCGACACCACACAGTGGGCGGCGGTGCAAGCCTTGCTGCAACAGCGGGGCTTTGACCTCAATCGCCTCAAACGCGAGCCGCAGCCGGGTGACAGCGGGCCGTCAAAGGCTCTCCAGTGAAATGCCTTCGTGCTCGGCCACCATCTCCAGCGCACGCTCGAACAGCGCGCGGGCCGAGCCCGAGATGGCGCTGAGCCGCGCGTGCAGGTGGGCGTCTTCCACGCTGTTGTTCAGGCACTCCTGGCTGTACTGCTCGAAGCTGGCCAGCTGAGCGATCAGCTCCGCCACATGCTTGGGGCATTCGCACAGCACGTTGGTTGAAATGCCCGCCATGCGCAGCAGGGTCTGGTCGCTGTACTTGCGCGGTGGAATCATGACGCCAGAAGGTGCCGTGCCGATGGGCTGGCTGGTGTCGATGAGCACCTGCGAGCGGATCAGGTCGGCCAGCTCGGTGTCCGGGATCGGCTCGCGGCGCACGATCATGCCCGCGAGTTTCATGGACGCCACCACCCTGTCCTGCCCAAAGCTGTAGAGCACGATCACCTGAGACAAGCGGTGCTGGTCCATCAGGCGCCGCAAGGCCGCGTGGGTGGCCTGGTGCAGCGAATTGACCCGCACGATCAGGATGTCGGGCGTGGATGCAAACACATGCACAGCGGCCTCGGCGAGGTCCCGCACCGTGTCGCTCACACGCAGCGCGATGCCCGACAAACCTTCCTGGAACTGCGCCGATTGCAGGCGGGTCGCCAGCAGCAAGCCGACCACCGCCACCGACACGGTGCGCGGGCCGTCCTGCACCACGGCGCGCTGCAGGCGGCTGGAGCGCTGCTGGTGCAGCATGCCGCTGAGCCGGTCGGCCTCCAGATGGGCCACCGTGCTGATCGCGTGCCCAGCTTCGGTGAGCTGGCGCAGCAGCGTCGCCCGCAGCACATCTTCTTCGTTGTAGAGCCGGTGGCTGCCAGTGGTTTTTTCGGGCTTGAAAGCGCCGTACCGGGACTCCCACACGCGCAAAGTGGGTACCGGCACACCACTGAGCGAAGAAACAGCACCAATCCTGTGCACTGCAGGCTGCAAATCCATAAATTGCCCATTTTGTATAGATAATGAAGAGCATTTTGCAAGATTTATCCGAAACAACCTAGACAAATATGCGATTGGGGGTAGATTCGTGGTTCTCCAACCAATTGCGAGGTGACCATGCTGTCCCAAAAAGCCAAGCTCTGCGTCAAGGTCCTGGTGGCCATTGCCTGTGCTCCGCCCGGCGCACCGGTGACCACCCGCACGCTGTCCAAAACGCTGCACGTCTCGGTGTCGTACCTGGAGTCGGTGGCCCGCATCCTGCGCGAGGCCAGGCTGGTCAGAGCGGCCCGCGGTCCGGGCGGCGGCTACTACCTGAGCCGCCCGGCCGACGAGATTTCGGTGTGGGATGTGGTGGGTTGTGTGGAGCCGCCGTTTGCTGGCGAGGCCGACGCCGCGCCCAAGGCGTCCCCCATCAGCGCCCTGGAGGAGTCGATCAACGCCACCTTCGTCGGTTTTCTGGCGTCCCGCAACATCGGCGAATTTGCGACCAGCGGCCTGTGGGACGAATCCGAGACGTCGCCCCCCCGCTCACGCTTCAGGCTGCGCCCCATGCCGCAGAAGATGCTGCCCACCGGCCCCAGCTCGGTGTTCGACCTGTCTTCGTTCCCCCGCATGTCGGCAGCCTGAGCGCTGAAGCGGCGAGCGCAACGCCGTCGGGCGCTTGGCGGGTCCGGCGATACTCGCTGGGATGTTCTCGTCCGCCGCCTGGCCGGTCTTTCTGACCGGCCTCACCCTCAGCCTTTCGCTCATCGTTGCCATCGGCGCACAAAACACCTTTGTGCTGCGCCAAGGGCTGCGGCGCGAGCACGTGGGCGCGGTGGTGGCCGTGTGTGCGTTGCTGGATCTCACGCTCATGGCGCTGGGTGTGAGCGGCCTGGCGGTCGCGCTCGGCCAGTACCCGCGAGCACTCAGCGCACTCGGGCTGGCGGGCGCGGCCGTGCTGGCGATGTATTCGCTGCAGGCGCTGCGCCGCGCGCTGGCACCGGGCGCCCTGACGGCCAACACCCAGGGTGCCGCCGTACCGGCCAGGACCGTGTTGGCGCAGACCCTGGCCATCAGCCTGCTCAACCCCCACGTGTACCTGGACACGGTGGTGCTGGTGGGCGCGGTGGGGGCGCGGCAACCCGCAGAATGGCGTGGCCTGTTCCTCGCGGGCGCCGGACTGGGCAGCGCCCTCTGGTTCGTTGCGCTGGGCTATGGTGCGCGGCTGCTCACACCATGGTTTGCGAAACCCGCCGCCTGGCGCGTGCTCGACGCAGTGGTGGCGCTCACCATGGGCACCCTCGCCGTCACCCTGGGACGCCAGAGCCTGCTCGCCTTTTGATCACCGCCAGGGGAAACCACCATGTACCTGCCCAAACACTTTGAAGAAAACCGGCCCGGCGAGTGGCAGCGCGTGCTGCGCGAACACCCGCTGGGCGCGCTGGTCACGCATAGCCCGAACGGGCTGGACGCCAACCACATTCCGTTTGAGCTGGACGAGACCACCGGTCCACACGGCACGCTGCGCGCCCACGTGGCGCGCGCCAACCCGCTGTGGCAGGCGTCTGCCGAAAGCGGTGCCGAGGTGCTGGTGATCTTTCAGGCCAGCCAGGGCTACATCTCGCCCAACTCGTACCCCAGCAAACCGGAACACCACCGCCACGTGCCGACCTGGAACTACCAGGTGGTGCATGCCCACGGCCGCCTGAGCATGATGGACGACGAGCGCTTCGTGCGCGGCCTGCTGGCGCGCCTCACGCGCGATCACGAGCAACGCTCGCAACAGGCCAGGCCCTGGAAGATGGGCGACTCGGCGCCCGAGTTCATCACCAGCATGCTGCAGGCGGTGGTCGGGATCGAGATCGCCATCACCCGCGTGGTCGGCAAGTCCAAGTTGGGCCAGAACCGGGAAGCGCGGGACCGGCTGGGCGCCGCCGATGCGCTGGCCGCGCGGGGGGAAAACGGCTTGGCCCAGGCGATGCGTGCTGCCGGTTCGCCTTGAGGCGGAGGCCGGGTCCACCAGATGACAGGCGAAGCGATCCGCCGCCCTGCACAATCGGTGCGGTGAAAACCCGCCACTTCGCCCAGCTCGTCGGTTTGTCCGCGCTCTGGGGCGCCTCTTTCATGTTCATTCGCATCGCCGCGCCGGTCCTGGGGCCCTGGGTGCTGGCCGCCGGTCGCGTCTGCCTGGCCTTGCTCACATTGGCGGTGCTGATGCGCGTGCTGCGACACCCCTGGCCCTGGCACGCCTGGCGCTCGCTGGTGCTGCTGGGCGCGCTCACAGTGGCGGTGCCCTTCATGCTCTACGCCTGGGCGGGTCTGTACCTGCCAGCCGGCTACAGCGCCCTGCTGAACACCACCGCCGTGCTGTTCGGCACCCTGGCAGCGGCCTGGCTCAAAGAAGACACCCTGACCTTGCGCAAGCTGCTGGGCTGTGCCGTCGGGTTTGTGGGCGTCGGGCTGATCGTGCGGCTGGGGCCGGTGCCCCTGAATGCCGAGACCGGGCTGGCCGCGCTGGCCTGCATCACCGCAGCGGCCTGCTACGGCGTGTCGACCCCGCTGATGAAGCGGGCCACCCACCACATGCAGCCGCTGGCGATCGCGGCGGGCATCCACTTCATGGCTTTGTGGTTCGTCTTGCCGGGTGCGCTCTGGACGCTGCCCTCGGCCGACTGGACGCCCCAGGCGCTGAGCGCCTTGGGCGTCATGGGCATCGTCACCTCGGGCCTGGCCTACTGGGTGCACTTGCGCATCATCCGCCATGTGTCGCCGGTGGCGGCGATGAGCCCCACCTTCCTGATACCGGTGTTCGGCGTCACCTGGGGCCACCTGTTCCTGGGCGAAGCGCTGTCACCGGGCATCTACGCAGGCGGTGCGCTGGTGCTGGTGGCCGTGGCCCTGGTGACCGGGTTCAACCCGCTGCGGCGCCCGGTGCCGGTGGAGTCGCCACCCTGAACCCGGCCCCGCCGGGCGGTTTATCCTCGGGGCTTCAACACCCTGAGCCAGCGTGGTCTCCATGAAAAAAATCTTCATCCTCAACGGCCCCAACCTCAACCTGCTCGGCACGCGCGAGCCCGGGCAATACGGCGCCCGGACACTGGCCGACGTGGAAGCCTCCTGTCGGCAGCATGGCGAAGCCATCGGGTACGCGGTCGATTGCTTCCAGAGCAACTGGGAAGGCGCGCTGATCGACAAGATCCACGAGATCGGCAGGCTGTACAAGGCGGGCGAGGTGCTCGGCGTGGTGTTCAACCCCGGCGCGCTCACCCACACCTCCATCGCGCTGCACGATGCCATCAAGGGCGTGGAGCCGCTGCCGGTGGTGGAGTGCCACATCTCCAACGTGCACGCGCGTGAAGCGTTTCGCCACACCTCCTGGGTGTCGCCGGTGGCGGCCGGCATCGTGGTGGGTTTCGGGGTCCACGGTTACCTGATCGCCATGGATGGCCTGGTGCGCAAATGCGCCAACGCGGCCGCGCCCCGACAGGGCTGAACGCCCGCGGCGCACCGGCGGAGGGCTCAAGGGGACGAAGCCGCTGCCGATACAGCCTGAATCGCGGCCTTTCGGCCCGCACCCAGGAGCCCGCCTTGAATCCGTCCGCACTCTCCGGCACATCGGCCACCGCCATCGGCCTGAGCGGCATGCGCGCCGCCCAGACCCGGCTGGACACCGCGGCTCACAACGTCGCCAACGCACAGACGCCAGGCTTTCGGCGCCACCGCGTCGAACAGACCGCCGCTCCCCAGGCCGGCGGCGTGGAAACAAACGTTGTGCGAGAACCGGCGGTGCAGGCAGGCGATCCGGCCCATCTCGCCGAAGACCTGGTCGCGCAGCGCATGAGCCTCTACAGCTTTGCTGCCAACCTCAAGACCGTGCAGACCGAAGACCGCCTGCTGGGCAGCCTGGTCGACCGCCGGGCCTGAAACGGCGCGGGCGCGCCGGCCACCGATCGCTCAGTCCGACAGGCTGGCCGGGAAGTCGTAATCGTCGTCCACCGCACGGCCCGCCATGTAGGGCAGCGTGCGGGCGATGAACACCTCGCCCGCCCAGCGGCGCACGGCTGGGTTGGCCAGGTGCGAGCCGCCGTGCAGCGTGAGCGCACAAAAATGGTTGATGCCGTCGTCCAGCGTCAGGCCTTGCGGCAAGGGCGGCGGCATGATCACGGTGCCGTCGCTCTGGGTGCTGATCTCGATCTGCCAGGCGCTCATGAAACGGTGGAAGTACCCCACCGTGCCCTTGCGCCAGACCTCGGCGATGTAGATGTTCCACGAGCCCCGGTCTTCCACCACAAAGCCCCAGGCGAATTCGTACACCGCTTCCGGTCCTTGGTTGAAGACGCCGATCTGGGACACGTCTTCGCGTGCCGCGAATTCGGCGAACATCGCGCCCGGCCCGGTGGGCTGGCCAGCCACAAAACGCTGCACTTCCTCGGCATCGAAGCCGAACAGCGGGTCGGGGTCGGACATCGGGCGCTTGGCCCGGTTGATGAGCCGCGCGGAAGCGTCCACACTCTTTTGCGCCTGGATGCACTGGTCCATGAAGGTCTTGCGGCCTTCGGGCGTGCCCAGCTGCTGCAGCGTGGATTCGAACGCGGCGTCGTCTTTCAGGTGCCCGTCTTCGCGGAAACGCAGCACGATGTCCAGCATCGAATTGCGGGTGATCTGCTCGATGGTGTAAGCCAGCTCACCGCCATCGAAATCGGTCATGGACCGCTGGATCCAGGCCATGGTCTCGCTTTGCGACAAGCCCTGCGGTGCCCGCGGCATGTCGTTGAACAGGGCCCGAAGCACCCTGACTGTGTCCAGATCGCTGGCCATGGGGCCTCCGTTGTTGAATCGTCGCTGCCGATTGTCAACCCGTTCCAGCCCGGCAGCGCTCAACCACCCAGCCCGGCAAAGACGTTTTGCACATCTTCGTTGGCATCGATGGCGGCCAGGAAAGCCTCCACCTCGTCGAGCTGCTCGGCACTCAGGCTGGCGGACGCGACAGGGTTCTTGGGCCGGTAGCCCAACCGGGCCGAGAGAACGCTGAAGCCATGGGCGGGCAGCGCGCGGCTGACCAGATCGAGATCGGTCGGGTCGGTCAGGAACAAGGTAATACCTTCTTCGTCACCCGGCTCGAAATCTTGAGCCCCGGCTTCGATGGCGGCCACCTCAGCGTCAGCCCCCGGCGCCGACGGCTCGGCCTCGATCAGACCCACGTGGTCAAAGTCCCAGGACACCGAACCACTGGTGCCGAGCTGGCCTTTGCGAAACAGCACCCGCATCTCGGACGCGGCGCGGTTCACGTTGTCGGTCAGGCACTCCACCATCACCGGCACGCGGTGCGGCGCAAAGCCCTCGTACATCACGTGCTCGAAATGAACGGTCTCACCGGTCAGGCCAGCGCCTTTCTTGATCGCGCGGTCCAGCGTGTCTTTGGGCATGGACACCTTGCGGGCCTGCTCGATGACCAGCCGAAGCCGGGCGTTCGCTGCCGGGTCGGCACCGTGGCGCGCCGCGATCATGATGTCCTTGGCCAGCTTGCCGAACAGACGCCCTTTGGCGTTGGCCGCCAGATCTTTGTGTTTTGCTTTCCACTGCGCGCCCATGCGAAGATCCTTGTGTGCCGCGGCTGACCGCGGCCCGTCAGTTTAGGGCCTGTTCAGCGCAGCCTCAGACCAGACCGTCCTGCACCAGCACGAAGAACCTCACCTCCACCGCCTGGACCCGCGGCCTGAGGCTGGTGACATCACCGACCAGCAGGTGGCGATTGAGCCATTCCCAGCGACCCGACGGTGCAGCGATGCGCGCCACGCAAGGTGACCGCGTGGCGGGATGCCGGCCATCGGCCAGCAACGACTGGTTGTGCACGCTGAGGATCGTGCCATCGGACAGCTCCAGCTCGTAGACCGCCTGCAATTCCTTGGCGCCATCCGGCCGCAGCCACTGGCGGTCCGCCCCGCGGCTCAGCACCCGCGCGGTGAAACCGTCGCCTTGCACGTGTCCGCCCACGATGTCCACGATGTAACGCTCGCCCAATTGCCAGTCTCCAAGCGAACGGCGAGGACCGACGGCGACCTCTGCGGTCATCAGCCACTTCAGGGCCGGCGGCGTCAGGTCCACAGACCGGCCTCTTCAAGAAAGGATCGGGTCAGGCGGTTGAACGCCTGGGGGTTGTCGCGCGCGGCGCCGTGCCCGGCGTTGCTGATGCGACCGGTGCGCGCCTGGGTCATGACGGCGCAGACGTTGCGGAAAACCGCGTCGTGAACGGTCGGTGTCTGCTCGCCCGCCAGCAGCAAGGTGGGCGCCCGGACATCCCGGAGGTCTTGCGCGCTGATCATCGGGAACTCATCGGTAGAAAGCGTGAGCATGCGGATCGACTCTGCATTCTGCAACCTGCGCTCCATGCTCTGTGGGGGCATGTGCTCCATGGCCTGTGCACCCACGATGCCGCCGGTCAACAGCAGCACGCCGCGCTGGATGTCGCCATCCAGGAAGGCCCTTCGCGCAGGCTCGCGCACTTCTCGCTCGAAGGTCTCGCGCGCCCGGCGTCCGGCCTCGCTGAAGTCGGCCCAGCGCAGCATCGGGGGCTCCAGGAGCACCAGCGCACGCACCTTGTCCGGATGGCGCACTGCCAGCGAGAGCGCGGTGAAGGCGCCGTAGGAAGAGCCCACCAGCACCGCAGGTCCGGTCTGCCAGGTGTCCATCAGCCGGGACAAGTCGTCGGCCTCGACGAAGGCCGAGTGGTCGGGCTGGGCCCGCAGGTTGCGGTTGGGCCAGTTGTAGCGGCGGCTGTAGGCGATGCAGCGGAAGTGCGGCACGAAAGCCGGCCACTGCGGCGCCCAGGTGCGCCAGTCGCCGAGCACGCCGTGGAGGAACACCAGGGGCGTGCCCTGTCCGGCCTCGACATGGTGGAACTCCAGACCGTCCGACAGCACCGTGCGCCGCACCGTCTCGGCATCGATCTCGCGCATGGGAACCGTCACTCCAATTTCAGGCCAGACGCGAGTTCGCGGTATCGGGCGTCTTCGGCCAGCAGGAACCTGCCGAACTCGGCCGGGGGCGCGAAAGGCACCGAGCTGTCGCCCGACTTGGCGCGCTGCTCGATGTAGCGGGCGTCTTCGAGCACAGCCTTGACCGCCCGACTCAAGCGATCGACCACCGCCGACGGCAGACCAGCAGGGCCGACGATGCCAGCCCAGATGTCCACAGCCACGCCCTTGAAGGCCGGTGTTTCGCCCACGGTCGGCAGGTCGCTCGCCAGAGGGGAACGCTTGTCGGCCAGCAATCCGATCCAGGTGAGCTTGCCGCTCCGCACATTGGCGATGACGCCGGGCAATGCCGCCACGGCGAGGTCGATCTGCCCTCCCAGCAAGTCCGTCATCAGGGGCGCACCGCCTTTGTAGGGAACCCCTAGCAAGTCGATCTTGGCGGCACGCTGTAGTGCCACCGTCGCAAATGCCTGCAAAGAGGCATTCCCCGTGGTGCCCACGGTGAGGCCACCCGGCTTCTGCCTCGCCAGGGCGACCAGTTGCTCGGCGCTGGTCACGCCCAGGTTGTTGCGAGCCACCAAGCTCATCGGCGTGCTGCCCACTTTGGCGATGGGGGTGAAATCCTTGGCCGAATACCCGGCCGACTTGACCGCGATGGGCGCGACCACCATGTCACTGGTGGTACCGAACAACAGGGTGTACCCATCGGGTTGGGCGCGCAAAACCTTTTGCGCAGCCAGAGAACCGGAGGCTCCGCCGAGGTTCTCCACCACCACGGGCTGCCTCAACTGCCGGGCCAATTCTTCGGCGAAGGACCTGGCCAGGCTGTCGGCGGCACCACCGGCTGCGTTGGGCACCACAAAAGTGATGGGACGTTGTGGATAGGGCTCCTGCGCCTGGGCGGCGATCCCGCAGGACAACAGGGCAGTGGTCAAGACGGCGCACCAGGTGCGTCGACTCAGGGAGTGTTTGAAGGTCATGTGTGTCTCCGTTTGTGAGGGGTAACACCGCCGGATTGTGGAGAAGCAAATTCGAATAAAGATCAATAATTACCCCATCCGATAAGCATTACCTATACCTACCGTGGACCACGCCAATGCCTCCCTCCTCCTGAACCGCCTGCAGGCCAAGGCGCGCTTGCGCCACATGCAGGTTCTGGTGACGCTGGGGGAACTGCGCAGCCTCAAGAAAACCGCCGAGCGGATCGGATTGAGCCAACCGGCGGTGACCCAGTTGCTGGCCGACCTGGAGTCTCTGCTGGAGGTGAGGTTGTTCGACCGTTTCGCCCGCGGTGTGCAGCCGACCAAAGCGGGACTGGAGCTTTTGCCGGTGGCACAACGCATCCTGGAGGCGCTCGCCCACGGCAGTGAGGCACTCTCGGCACTGCGACAGCAGGGCGAAGGCAATGTGCGCATCGCGGCGATCGCGGGCGCTATCTCGGGCCTGCTGAGCCGGGCCATCCCTGCGTTCACCCTGGCCCAGCCGACCATTCAGCTCAACGTGGTGGAAACCGGTGCCACGGATTGGGCCTTGCCGCTGGCACGCGGCGAGATCGACATGGCCATTTGCCGCGAGCCCTTGACGCCACCGGCCGGGCATCGCTTCGTGGCAGTCATGCCGGACCGGTTCGTCATCGCCTGCGCCCCGGACCACCCCCTGCTGCGACCACGTGCGCCCAGCTGGCGCACGCTGCTCAAGCATCGCTGGCTGCCACCGCCGGTGGGCAGTTCGGCGCGCAGCGCATTCGACCGGTTGGTGGCGACACATCACCCGCAGACACCGATGTCGCCAGTGGTGACCCGGGTATCGAGCCTCACCTGGGCGATGCTGCGTCACCAGCCGCTGCTCACCCTGGTGCCGTACGGGGTGGTGCGCCAGTGGGCAGAGGCTGGCGAACTAGCGGTCATCGAACCCCCCGACCCCCTTCCGTTTGCACCGGTGGGCATGGTCGCGCCGCTGGAAGGGCAATCGGTCGCCTCCAGACAATTCATGGCATTTCTGGCCGCGCGTGACTGGTCGGATCGATGAGTAAGCCCTAGGGCGCATTCGGGACTCGACGCAACTGCCAGACACAGACCGAGGCGACCAGCGCGCAGACAGCCGAGAGCCAGAACACGCTGGCCAGCCCGAAGGCCGAGCTCAACAGCCCGCCGCCGAGCCCGCCGATCACGCCCGGCAGCCCGTAGCCCACCACGGTGTAGAGCGCCTGGCCGCGCCCGCGCAGCCGACCCGGAAAATGGTGCGAGAGCAGTGCGATACACACCGTGTGGTGCGCCGCGAAGGTGATGGCGTGCAGGCACTGCGCCACCAGCAGCAGCGGCCACACCAGTGGCAGCCCGGCGGTGAGCCCCATGCGCAGCACCATCAGCCCGGCGGCCAGCACCAGCCACGCGGTGAGCGAGAGCAGCGGCAGCCAGCGCCCCTGGGTGAAGAACCAGCCGATCTCGATCAGCACCGACACCGCCCAGAGCAGGCCGATCACCGTCTTGCTGTAACCCAGCGCGTCCAGATAGAGCGAGAAGAAGACGTAGATGAAGATGTGCGCCAGCACGTGGAAGAACACCGCGGCGAAAAACCAGCGCACCGGCGGCTGGCGCAGCACCGGCCAGATGTCGGGGTGGTCGTCCTCGTGGTGCGCCGCTTCCTTGAAGTCTGGCAACAGCCAGACGCTCACCACCACCGCCGCCAGCGTGACCAAGGTCCAGGCCGGGAAGTGGCCCAGACCGAAACGCTCGAACCACCAGCCAGCCACCACCACGGTGAAAAGAAAACCCAGCGAACCCCAGAGCCGCACCCGGCCATAGCGCTTGGCATCGAACGCCCCGCCCTGGCTCACCAAGTGCGCCAGCGCGGCCTCGCTCATGGGCATCATGGCGCTGGTGTGGGTGAACATGAGCAGCAGCACCACGAACAGCGCCACCGGCCCGAGCGGGAACCACAGCGCCAGCGAGAACAGCAGCGCCGCCGTGGCGCCGTAGCGCAGTAGCTTCACGCGCTCACCCGTGCGGTCGCTCAGCGTGCCCCAGGCGTACGGCGCGAACAGGCGGGTGGCCGACTGCACCGAGGTCAGCACGCTGATGGCGATCAGCCCGAAGCCCATCTCTTTCAGCCAGAGCGGCAGGTAGGGATTGAAGAAGCCGATGTGCGCGAAGTAGCTCGCGGACAAGGCGGCAAACGGAAGCAGTTGCTGCTTTCCGGGACCGGGCCGCACGCCCATCACCCGGCTCGCGGGGCGCAACGCGTGCTGCCAGCGCGCACCGCAGAACCGGCTTTGCCGGGCGGCTGGTGCGGTCCCCCTTCAGGGGGAAGCCGCGCAGCGGCGCAGGGGGTGCTCACTGCCTTGCGATGTCTGGGGTGTCCACGTGCACATCCCCACACTGCGCGCGGTGCCGCAGCGCGTGGTCCATCACCACCAATGCGAGCAGCGCTTCCATGATGGGCGCGGCGCGGATGCCGACACAGGGGTCGTGGCGACCCTTGGTGATGACTTCGGTGGGCGCGCCGGCCACGTCGATGGACTCGCGCGGCACCAGAATGGAACTGGTGGGCTTGATCGCGATGGACACGTCCAGGTCCTGCCCGGTGCTGATGCCGCCGAGCACACCGCCGGCCTTGTTGCCGACAAAGCCGCCGGGCGTGAGCGAGTCGCCGTGCGTGCTGCCGCGATCGCTCACGCTGGCAAACCCGGCACCGATCTCCACCCCCTTGACGGCGTTCAAACCCATCATGGCGTAGGCGATGTCGGCATCGAGCTTGTCGTACAGCGGCTGGCCCAGGCCCACCGGCATGTTCTTCGCGACCACGCGCAGGCGCGCCCCACACGAATCGCCACTCTTGCGCAGCGACATCATGAAATCCTCCAGCGCTGACACATCGGCCACCGGCGCGAAGAACGGATTGTTGGGCACGTGGTCCCAGCTCTCGAACGGAATCGCCACATCGCCGATCTGCGTCATGCAGGCGTGGAACGTGGTGCCGAACTTCTCTTTCAGCCACTTCTTGGCCACTGCGCCCGCCGCCACCGTGGGCGCGGTCAGGCGGGCCGAGCTGCGGCCACCACCGCGCGGGTCGCGGATGCCGAATTTCTGCCAGTAGGTGTAGTCGGCGTGGCCGGGGCGGAAGGTTTGGGCGATGTTGCCGTAGTCCTTGCTGCGCTGGTCGGTGTTGCGGATCAGCAGGGCGATCGGCGTGCCGGTGGTCCGTCCCTCGTACACGCCACTGAGGATCTCCACCGCATCGGGCTCGTTGCGCTGGGTGACGAACTTGCTCGTCCCAGGACGGCGGCGGTCCAGGTCCAGCTGGATGTCGGCTTCGCTCAACGCCATGCCGGGCGGGCAGCCATCGATCACGCAGCCGATGGCCGGACCGTGGGATTCACCGAAGTTGGTGACGCAAAGCAGGGTGCCGAAGGTGTTGCCGCTCATAGTGCTGAAGATTATCCCAGAGGGGCTGGACCGAGCCGACCTGGTGCTGTGACACCCAGCTTGGTGCGTTCGCAGGCGGCTTTCGGTGCAGCAGGGGCGGCTTGGCAGGCAAATGCCCAATGGAACGCTTCATGCTTGACCTTGCATCGCAACAATCCGCTTGCAGGCCCACCACAGGAGCGCACCATGCTGGACAAAACAGGCACCCTCTTCTCCCACGTGAAACCCGGTCAAACCGAGTTCATTCGCGGCGGCTTGCGCGACTTCTTCCTGTACCGCGACCTGGGCGTGGCCGCCGCTACCCACGGCAAAGTGGTCGCGCACCTGGTGAAAGCCAACCTGCCACCCGATGGCGGCACCGGCTGGCACATCCACGAGGCCGATTTCCAGATCGTGGTGATGACCAAGGGCTGGGCCAAGTTCATGTACGAGGACCAGGTGACCCTGGTCGAAGCCGGCGACGTGGTGCACCAGCGCCCCGGCATCCGCCACTACCTGTTCGACTACTCACCCGACATGGAATACCTGGAAATCGTCTCGCCAGCGGACTTCAAATCGCTGCCAGTCGACCCGGTGTGCGAGATCCCAGCGCCCACACCGTGGACCGAGCCGTGAGCAAGCACCCTGCATCGGCGCGAAATGCCTTCAGCCAGAACGCCGCGGAACCGGCTTTGCCGGGCCGCCAGCGTTGCCCCCTTGAGGGGGTCGCGCGCAGCGCGGCGGGGGTGGGCTAAAACTCAGCGTCGAGCTCGTCAATCTCGTCCGGCTCGGCTTCAGACTCGGCCATCCACTGCTTCATGGCCGGCAACGCCACGATCGCTTCGCAATAGGCCACACAGGCGGGGTCCAGCGGCACCTCATAGCTGATGAACCGGGTGACCTCGGGTGCGAACATCGCGTCGGCGATGCAGGGCTTTTCGCCAAACAGGTAGGGGCCACCGTACTGCTCCAGGCATTCGTTCCAGATGGTCTCGATGCGGTCGATGTCGGACTGGGCACGCGACCAGATCTTGAAGCCCGGGAAATGCGCCTTGATGTTCATGGGCAGCGAGCTGCGCATGGCGCTGAAGCCCGAGTGCACTTCGCCACAAATGGCGCGGCAGTGCGCGCGCGCCTTGCGGTCGGCCGGCAGCAAGCCAGCTTTCGGCTTGATCTCGTTGAGGTATTCACCAATCGCCAGCGTGTCCCACACATGCACACCGTCGTGGTCGAGCGAGGGCACGCGCATCGAGGCCGACAGCAACAGCATCTCGGCCTTCATGGCCGGGTCGTCGGGCGGGATCACGTGTTCGGTGAACTCCAGCTTGGCCAGCTTGCACATCAGCCAGCCGCGCAAGGCCCAGGCTCCGTAGTTTTTGCTGCTGATCGTGAGAACCGCTTTGGCCATGGAATGCTCCTCGTGTGGGCTGGATCAGCAATCCCTGTGCCACCTGTGTGCATGTCAGCCGCACCACCGCTGTGCACCGAAAGCTGGCCCGTTACTTGCCTGCTGACGGGCACTCCCACAGGAAGGTTCAACATGCTGTACCAGGCCTACCAACTGCAGTCCGATCTGGTGTCGCCGCTGCGCCTGGCTGCCCAGCATCTGAGCGCGTCGCTCTGGTTGCACAAAACCGAGCGCACCGTGCTGCGCAAGGTGGCTGCTGCCTGCGATGTGCTGTCGCGCCTGAGGCTCACCCACTCGCGACCGCCCTACAACATCCACTCGGTCGAGGTGGACGGGCGCGTGATCCCGGTGGTGGAGGAGACCGTGCTCACCCTGCCCTTCGGCACCTTGCTGCGCTTTCGAAAAATCGACGACCACTTGCCGGAACAACCCAAGGTCCTGCTGGCCGCGCCGCTATCGGGCCACTTCGCCACCCTGCTGCGAGAAACCGCCAAGACCTTGCTGCAGGACCACGAGGTGTACATCACCGACTGGCACAACGCCCGCGACGTGGCGCTGGTGCATGGTGGCTTCAGCCTGGACGACTACATCGGTTACCTGATCCGCTTCACCGAAACGGTCGGGCCAGGTTCGCACATGGTGGCGGTGTGCCAGCCCTGCGTGGCCGCGCTGGCCGCCACGGCCTTGATGGCCGAGGACGACCACCCGGCCCAGCCGCGCAGCCTCACACTCATGGCGGGGCCGGTGGACTGCCGCGTCAACCCGACCGAGGTCAACAAACTCGCCACCAGCAAG
>JALOSH010000232.1 GCA_025458545.1 Hydrogenophaga sp. | reverse complement strand
GGTCAGCGGCGCCCACTCCGGCGGCTTCAGGATGCACGTGTTGCCCGCCGCCAGCGCGGGCCCGAGCTTCCAGGTGGACAGCATCAGGGGCGCGTTCCATGGCGTGATGATCACCACCACACCGGCAGGGTCGTGGCGCACGATGTGCCGTGCCTGCTCGGTCTCGATGGGGCGGTTCTGCAGGTCCAGGGCATGTTCGGCAAACCAGCCGATGTTGAGCATGGCGCGTGGCACCACGCCGTGGCGCATGCGCGAGAGCAGCACGCCAGCATCATTGCTCTCCAGCAGACACAGCGCGTCGGCGCGCTTTCCAATCTCTTGGGCGAAGCGGTCCAGGTAGGGTTTGCGTTCGGCTGCGGTCAGCGCGCTCCAGGCGGGGAACGCTTGCTGGGCCGCGCTGATGGCGGCCTCCACGTGCTCGTCCAGGCCTTCGCTGATGTGGCCCAGAACCCGCTGATCGATGGGACAAAAAATCTCGAAGGTGTGGCTGGAGGCCACGCGCTGACCTCCGATGTAGTGGTCGGGCGAGGCGGCAACGCCGGCGACTTCGAGCATGCGGCTCATGGCAAGACCTTTCCAGGGTTCATCAGGTTGTGTGGGTCCAGCGCGCGTTTGATGGCGCGCATCAGCGCCAGCTCGGTGGCGGATTTGTAGCGGGCCGACTCGTCGCGCCGCAGCACGCCCAGGCCGTGTTCGGCCGAGATCGAGCCTTCGAAAGACTCGACGGCGTCGTGCACCAGGCGGTTGATGGGTTCTTCCAGCGCGGTGAAGGTCCGCGCGTCGGTGGCGCCTTCTGCGGGCGACAGGTTGTAGTGCAGGTTGCCGTCGCCCACGTGGCCAAAGACCACCAGGCGCTGGCCGGGGAAGGCGCGTTCGATCTCGGCGTCGGTGCGCTCGATGAACTCGGCGATGGCGGAGATGGGCAGCGCGATGTCGTGCTTGATGGTCTTGCCTTCCGCGCCTTGCGATTCGGAAATGTCTTCGCGCAGCGCCCACAACGCCTGGAACTGCGACAGGCTTTGCGACACCGCCGCGTCGGTCGCCCATTCGTGCTCAAAGGCGTGTTCCATCAAGGCTTCCAGCGCCTCGTTGGCGCGCGCCTCGCTGTGGGTGTCGCTCACCTCGATCAGCAGGTACCAGGGCGAGCGATCGCTGAGCGGCAGCCGCGCGGCCTCCACGTGTTTCTCCACCAGCCGGATGCAGGTGTCGCTCATCAGCTCGCAGGCGGTCAGCGCAGCGCCCAGCCGGGCCTGTGCCAGTTCGAGCAAGGCCACCGCCGCTGCAGGCGACGGCACGGCCACGAACGCCGCCACCTGTGCGGCCGGCAAGGGGAAGAGCTTGAGTGTGGCGGCGGTGATCACGCCCAGCGTGCCCTCGCTGCCGATGTACAGATCGCGCAGGCTGTAGCCGGTGTTGTTCTTGCGCAGGCCACGCAGCCCGTCCCACAGCTCGCCCGCAGCAGTGACCACCTCCAGCCCCAGGCACAGGTCGCGGGCGTTGCCGTAGCGCAGCACCTGAACGCCACCGGCGTTGCTGGCGAGGTTGCCGCCAATCGTGCAGGTGCCTTCGGCGGCCAGGCTGAGCGGGAACAGGCGCCCGGCTTCGCGCGCCGCCTCTTGCACCTGCAGCAAAGTGACCCCAGCCTCGACTTCGATGGTGTTGTTGACCGCGTCGATGCGGCGCACCTGGTTGAGCCGTGTCAGCGACAGCACCAGCGAGCGCCCGCTGCCATCGGGCGTAGAGCCGCCCGACAGGCCGGTGTTGCCGCCTTGTGGCACCACCGGCACGCCATGTTCGTGGCACCAGCGCACCACGGCGGCCACGTCGGCGGCGGAGTCGGGCTGGGCCACGGCCAGAGCCTGCCCGGTCCACTTGCGGCGCCAGTCGGTCAGGTAGGGCGCCATGTCGTTGGCGTCGGTGAAGAGCCGCCCGGCGAAAGCCGCGCGCAGAACGTTCAGATCCATGGCTGTGTTCAAGAAGTGACCGGTGCAACCGTCTTGAAGCGTGCCGACAGCGCACGGGCCGCCTGGGTCATCAAGGACGTTTCCACACCCACCGCCACGAAGCGCACACCCAACGCGATGCATTCGCGGGCACGCGCCTCGTTCACCGCCAGAATACCGACGGCCTTGTCCATGGCCACGACACGGCGGATCGCGTCATCGATGGCGTTGACCACCTCGGGCAGTTCAGCGGCACCCAGATGGCCCATCGAGGCCGCGAGGTCCGCCGGGCCGATGAAAACGCCATCGACGCCTTCGATCGCTGCGATCGCTTCGATCTGCCCCAGCGCTTCGATGGTCTCCACCTGCACCAGCAGACAGACGTTGTCGTTCGCTTCCTTCAGGTAGTTGGTGTGACCGTTCCAGCGCGAAGACCGGGCCAGGCCAGCGCCCACGCCCCGAATGCCTTTGGGCGGGTAGCGCATGGCGCGCACCAGGCCGCGCGCCTGCTCGACCGACTCCACCATCGGCACCAGCAAGGTGGTGGCGCCGATTTCCAGCACCTGCTTGACCAGGGTGGCGTCTCCGTGCGGAATGCGCACCACCGGGTGGGTGGGGTAGGGCGCGACGGCCTGCAGCGCGCCGAGCATGGACCGCAAGTCGTTCGGCCCGTGCTCGCCGTCGATCAGCAGCCAGTCGAAACCGGTGGTGGCGCACAGCTCGGCCGCGTAGGGATCGGCCAGGCCCAGCCACAGGCCGATCTGGGCGCCGGGTCGGCGCAGCCGGGTCTTGAAGGGGTTGTTCAGTGTCATGTTGTGGCCTCAAACAAAGTGCAGGCTGATCGATCCGAGCGGACCGTAGTCCGCATGAAACACATCGCCCGCCGCGCAGGCCACCGGCCGGGTGAACGAGCCACCGAGCACGATCTCGCCGGCTTCGAGCCGTTCGCCATACGGCGCCAGCTTGTTGGCCAGCCAGGCCACGCCATTGGCCGGGTGGTTGAGCACGGCAGCGCCCAGGCCCGACTCTTCGATCACACCGTTCTTGAACAGCAAGGCACCCGCCCAGCGCCAGTCCACCGCGTCGGGCTTCATCGGGCGGCCACCCATGACGATGGCGGCGTTGGCCGCGTTGTCGGCAATCGTGTCCAGCACCTTGCGGGGCACCTTGGTTTCTCGGTCGGCTTGCTCGATGCGGGCGTCGATCAGCTCCAGTGTCGGGATCACATAGTCGGTGGCGTTGAGCACATCGAACAAGGTCACGCCCGGGCCTTCGATCGGGCGCGCGAGGATGAAGGCGAATTCCACCTCCAGGCGCGGCAGGATGAAGCGCTGGGTTTCCACCTCGCTGCCATCGCGCAGCACCATGTCGTCCAGCAAGGTGCCGTAGTCCGGCTCCGTGATTTGCGACGAAAGCTGCATCGCGCGCGACGTCAGACCGATCTTGTGGCCCACCACACGGCGGCCTTCGGCCCGCTTGAGCTTCATCCACTCGCGCTGGATGGTGTAACTGTCCTCGATGGTCATGGACGGGAAGCGGCGCGAGAAGTGCCGGATCTGGACGCGGGAGCGTTCGGATTCGTGCAGCTCGCGGGCGAGTACGGCGTGGTCAAGCGGTTCAGTCATCGATGGGGTCACAGGACGGAGGGGTGTTGAAAGCTTCGTGTCAGCCTGCCGGGAAGCGCCGTAGTCTCGGCAAAAGCTGCCCAGGCCACCAGCAATGAATTTCTGCGTTTTATCAACCCAGGATTGATAATCCACAGCATGTCCTTCACCCGCTTCACCCTGCGCCAGATCGAGGCGTTCCTGGCCGTGGCCGAACTGCACAGCTTCTCGGCGGCCGCCGACCGCCTCGGGCTGACCGCCCAGGCCATCAGCCAACTGGTGGCCGAACTGGAAACGCACCTTCAGTTCCGTCTGTTTGACCGCACCACGCGGCGTGTCGCGCTCTCCAGCGCAGGGCGCGACTTCCTGCCCTCGGCCCAGACCCTCATGCGCCATGTGCAGGGAACCGAAAGCGTGGCCGACGATGTGCGCCACCGGGCGGCCGGCTTGCTGCGCATTGGTGCACCCCTGGTGCTGGCCAGCACCGCGGTGCCCGAAGCGATCCGGGCGTTTCAGGACCTTCGGCCCCGGGTGGTGGTGCGGGTGCGCGATGTGGCGGTCGATCGGCTGGTGGACAGCGTGGCAGCGGGCGATGTGGATATCGCCGTTGGGCCCGACCGTGCCACCGGCAGCGACGTCGCCGGTCAGGCGTTGTTTGACAGCGCCTGGGTGCTGTGGTGTTCTCCCCGTCACCCGCTGGCCCGCCGCAAGCGGCTCAAGTGGTCCGATCTGCTGAGCGAGCCGCTGGTCGCGGCCGGGTACGACCACGAGCGCAGCGTGGCGCAGATGCGCCTGAGCGTGCCGGAAGAATCGCGGGTGGTGCCGGTGGACGTGGTCGACAACATCAGCACCGCGCTGGGCGTGGCGGCGCAGGGCCGGGTGGCCACGCTGGCGCCTGC
>JALOSH010000017.1 GCA_025458545.1 Hydrogenophaga sp. | reverse complement strand
AAGCGGACCCATCAACTACGTGATCGATTACAGCGATTTCCAGACCGATGGCTGGCGCGTCAACAGCGCCGCCGAGCGCCAGCACCTCAACGCCAAGCTGCGCTGGGACGCGAGCGAGCAGACCCGCGTGACCGTGGTGGCCAATGTGTTCGACCAGCCGGTGTCGGGCGATCCGCTGGGGCTGACGCGTGCGCAGTTCGAAGCCGACCCGCGCCAGGCGGTGGCCAACTCCACGCTGTACAAAGCGGGCAAGGATGTGTCGCAAAGCCAGCTCGGCCTGGTGCTGGACCACCGGCTGGATGCCGCCAGCAGCCTCACCGCCCGTGTGTATTTCGGGCAACGCGATCTGGACAATCGTTTGTCCATTCCGCTGACAGCCCAGCAGGCGCCGACCGCTGCCGGTGGTGTGGTGCAGCTCGATCGCAGCTACAGCGGAACCGGCCTGCGTTACACCCGGCGCATCCCGGCGGGCGAGGGCCAGGTACAGCTCACCGCCGGTTTGGACCACGAGCGCATGAGCGAGCGGCGCCAGGGATTCATCAACAACTTTGGCTTGGTCGGTGACCTCAAGCGCGACGAAGACAACAGCGTGAACAGCACCGGCGTGTACGCCCAGGCCGACTGGGCGATCAACGAAGCCTGGAGCGCCGTGGCCGGCCTGCGCGCCAACCGGGTGAATTTCCGCGTGCAGGATTTCTTCATCCGCCCCGGCAACCCGGACGACAGTGGCCGTGCCGAGTTCAGCGCCACCAACCCGGTGATCGGCTTCACCCGCCACCTGAGTGCCAACACCAATGTGTACGCGAATGTGGGCCGGGGTTTCGAGACGCCCACGTTCACTGAGATCGCCTACACAGCGGGCGGCAGCGGCCCCAACCTGGCCCTGCGATCGGCACGCAGCACACACGCCGAGCTGGGCATCAAAACCAAACTGGCCGAAGGAAACAGGCTGGACGTGGCGCTGTTCCACATCGACACTTCGAATGAAATCGTGGTGGCGTCCAGCAGCGGCGGTCGCACCATCTACGCCAACGCGGGCAAGACGAGCCGGTCCGGCATTGAGGTGGCCCACAGCGCGCAATGGTCGCCCGAGTGGCGCACCCACCTGGCGCTGTCCACGCTGAACGCCAAGTTTGCCCAGGCGTTCACCAGTTCCAGTGGTGCCGTGGTGGCGTCTGGCAACCGCATTCCCGGCACGGTGGACCGTTCGCTGTTCGCCGAACTGGCCTGGCAGCCGCGCGCCGTGCCCGGCATGACCGCGGCGATCCAGCAGGTGAGGGTGGACAACCTGGCCGACAAGGCCTATGTGGGGTCGGTGATCGCCAACGATGCCAACAGCCGCTTCTTCGAGCCCGCACCTGGTCGCCAGTGGGGCCTGGGATTGACCGCCACTTACCGTTTCTGAAGCTGCATCGCACCGTTGGGTCAGGCTGGGAGGGCGAGTTTGTCCACCAGCCTGCTGCTGTTGGTGCAGAGTCCATTCAGCCGATCACAGATCGTCTTTTTTTCGCGAGGTGCCAAGCTTGCGGTACACCGTGGCCCGGCTGATGCCGAGCGCGAGCGCTGCTTTCATGACGTTGCCCCGGGCGTCTTCAACAGCTTTGCGGATAAGAGCCGTCTCGATGTCTTTCAAGGGCACGCTGTGCCCGGCGCAGCCGCCACCTGTCGCATGGCCTTTGCTGTCCATGTTCGGTTGCGACAGCACCTGCAGCCGGAGGCCCGACCAGAGCGGCACCTCCATCGCGCCCCGGTGGGCGGTGGCGGCGTCGAACAGCGCCTCAGGGGGTAGCGCAAACACGCTGCTGCAGTGGCTGCCCGCATCGGCAGCCATCATGCTGAGCATTTCGGAGGCGGCGCGGTTCATGCCGGTGATGCCCCCGTCTTCGTCGAGGCCGACCAGGCCGTCGCTGTCGCCCCCGAGCACGCGACCCGGCCAGTTGATGCGCAGCATCAGGCGGTGCGGCTGAGCCAGGGTGAGGGCGTTTTCTATGCTGCGGGCCGACTGCGTGACCAGGTGCTTGAGCGCCGGTTGTTCCGGCACGTCCACCCCGGTGAGGTCGAGCATGCCCACGCACTGGCCGTCGGGTCCCCAGATTGGCGCGCCAGCGCAACTGAAGACCCCGGTGTCGTTGAAAAAATGTTCGCCCCGGTGCAGCCACACCGACTGCTGCTCGATCAGCGTGGTGCCGATCGCCGTGGTGCCCACGGCAGACTCGGAGAGATTCAGACCCAGGCGCGCAATGGCCGCTGCGTGTGGGTTGTGGTGGTCGACCGGACCCTTCACCTCGATCACCGTGCCGTTTGCATCCGTCAGGATGGCGAAGTAGCGCGTGTTCTGCATCGTGCGCGTGAGGGCACGGATCACCGGTGCGGCAGCCTGCAGCAGCGGCCGGCTGGCCTCCAGGCTGTGGTGCATCGCGGTGGCTGACACGGCCTCGAAGCTCACCCGTTGCTGCGGCTGATGGCCCATGGCGAGACAGCGCCGCCACGAACGTTCGATGGTCGGCGCCACCCAGGCGCTGCTGCCAGGTTCACCGAACATCAGCACCGCGTGCCGTGCCCTTTCGATCAGGGCCAGGCGCTGCGCGCTGCCGACTTGGGTCGATGTCTGTTGGATCACACGAAAAGTCCGGTTGGGCCAGCGGGACGCTGGCGAAGGCTTGGCGAGTGCGGGACCAATGCGCATTTAACCAGCGTTTCACCGGCAGCGGATCGATCGGGCAGCGGGCGAAAGCTTGGGGTTATCCCGGGGGTGGCCCGGTGCCCTTGCAAGGTGCTTTCGGTCATTCAGGCATTTCCCAGCGTCCGCCCATTTCTTGCTGCAGTGATTCCAGCTGAGAAGGGGTGTCGACATCGCGGATGTAATGCGTGTTGGTGGTGTTCCAGGGCTCGACCGTTGCAGGGTGGCGCAGACGCCATTGCTTCAGGCCCACACCGGCCTCGGTCAACAAGTCATGTGCCACGCCCATCTCCAGCAACACCGGGTGGCCGGGCGTGCTGTCCACCATGGGGCACAGCACCCTGCGCCTCACCGGCCGCTGCGTGAAGGCCTGCAAGACCTCCTCCAGGTCTCGGGTGTTCAGCAAGGGTTGGTCGGCCAGCAGCACCATCACGGTCCCGGTGTCTGCCGGGAGGGCCTGCAGGCCCAGCCTGAGGGAGGAGGCCGGATCGTCCCCCGGCTCCGGGTTGACCAGCGTCTCCGGCTGGATCTGGGGGTTGTCCGCTGTCAGCGCGCGCTCAATGGCCGTGGCGTGATGACCGAGCACCAGCACCACCGACCGCGGTTGCAGTTGGGTCAGAGCGCCCAGCAGGCGCATCAGCAGGGTCTGGCCGTCGACCCGGATCAGGCATTTGGGCCTGCCTCCCATGCGCGACCCGGCGCCAGCCGCCAGGATGACCACACCCAGGCCTTGGGCCTGGGGCGTCTCACGTGGTGCGGACGGCACTGGCACACACCGGTCCGCTGGCCAGCGAGGCCGACACGGCGTTCTTGGCCGGGCCGACCTGGGCATCGCGCGGCAGCGTCACGCCGTTCTTCACGGCCAGTACCTCGGCCATGATGCTGACGGCGATCTCGGACGGCATCTTGCTGCCGATGTAGATGCCGATGGGGCCGCGCAGCGGGGCCAGGCTGTCTTCGGTCTGTTCGAAGTGTTCGATCATGCGGGCGCGGCGCGCTTCGTTGTTGCGCCGCGAGCCGATGGCCCCGACGTAGAACGCTTCACTGCCCAGCGCTTCGAGCAGCGCCAGGTCGTCGAGCTTGGGATCGTGGGTGAGCGCGATCACGCAGGTGCGGCGGTCCACCTGGAATTCACGCACCACGTCGTCGGGCATGCCGCTGAACAGCGACACGCCGGTCACCGCCCAACCGCCGCGGTACTCCTCGCGCGGATCGCACACCGTGACCGAGAAGCCGCAGAACTGGGCCATGGTCGAGAGGTACTCGGCCAACTGGCCAGCGCCAATGAGCAGCATGCGGTATTCGGGGCCGAAACTGTTGCGCAGCCAGATGCCATCGTCGCTCAGGCCAGCAGGTTTGTCGCACGGGTGCAGTTGCACTTGGCCCGTGGCGATCTCCGTGTGTCGCTCCACCAGGCGGCCTTCGGTCAGGGTCTGCACCAGCGTCTGCAGCAGATCGGTGTCGGGATTGAATTCGAGCAGGAGCTCCAGGGTGCCACCGCACGGCAGGCCAAAGCGGTGAGCCTCGTCAGCGCTGACGCCGTACTTCACCCGCTCGGGCGGGCCGCTGGGGATGTCGTGCGTGATGCCGCTGTCGGCTAGAGCGCCCGCGCCCGACGCGTTGGCCCGGCTGTAGCGGTAGATCAGGTCGTCTTCGATGCAGCCACCCGAGACCGAACCCACCACAGCGCCGGTCTCGCACAGCGCCATGATCGAGCCCACCGGGCGCGGTGACGAGCCCCAAGTGCGCACCACCGTGGCCAGCAGCGCCCGTTGCCCGTCACGCCGCCATTGCAGCAGCTTGCGCAGCACGGTGAGGTCGAGGTTTTCCATGTGTTGTCTCCGGAACAGGTCTGGTGCGGTCTGATGCCTCAGCCCATCAGCGGCTGAGCCACCAGATCACGGCCACGGCAGCGGCACCGGCCACCCAGACCCAGATCGGCACGCCTGCTCCGCTGGGCGAGGGCGCCGCCACTGGCGCACCCGCGTTGGCCGCGGCCGTGGCGGCGTCGCGCGCGGCATAGGCTTCGGGGTGGGCTTGCTGCATGGCTTCGTCGAAGCGTTTGAAGAAGTCTTCCGACATGGCCTTGGCCGTGCCGTCGATCAGGCGCTGGCCGAGCTGCGCGATCTTGCCGCCCACGGTGGCGTGCACCGTGTAGTCCAGCTCGCAGCCGGTGCCTTGTGGCGTGAGTTTGACCTCGGCCGCGCCTTTGCCGAATCCAGCG
Source organism: Hydrogenophaga sp. (assembly GCA_025458545.1). The sequence continues at coordinate 12,240 of JALOSH010000017.1, read as the reverse complement.
ACGCCGCCCTGGCCCTCGAAATTGATCTTGTACGACGTGGGCGCAACGATGTCACTGAGCAGGATCTTGCCGGCGAACTTGGCCGAGACCGGACCGATCTTGAGCGCCATGCCCACGGCGTACTGGTTCTCGTCGGTCGCCTCCACCTTGTCGCAGCCGGGGATGCAGGCCTTGAGCACCGCGGGGTCATTGAGCGCGTCCCAAGCCTGTTGCTGGGTGATGGCGAGCGATCGGTTGCCTTGCATGTCCATGGTGTTTTCCTGTTGTGTTGTGGTGTTGAGATTCAACGCTTGAGCAGGGCCGCCAGGCTGCTGGCCAGGTCCTCGAGCTTGCTCAGGTTGTGCACCGCCAGCATCCCGTGGGCATGGCGGTGCAGTTCGGCGGCGCCGCGCGCCACGGGCGCATAGCCGTCAAAGCGCAGCAGGGGATTGAGCCAGAGCAGGCGGCGGCAGCGGCGGCGCAGCCAGTCCAGCGCTTCGCCGAGTTCCTTCGGTTCGCCGGTGTCCAGCCCGTCGGTGACGATCAGCACCAGCGTGCGGCGTCCCACCAGGCGACGCGCATGTTCGTGGCGCAGCGTCTGCAAGGCACCGCCCAACTGGGTGCCACCGGCAAAGTCTTCGATCGCCTGGCCGGCGTGGGCCAGCATCTCGTCGGTGTCGCCCAGGCGGAAGGCGGGCGTGAGGTCGGTGAGCCGGGTGCCGAAAGCGAACACGTCGCGGCGGCGGTGCTGGCGCGTGGCCGCGTGCAGGAAGGCGAGCAGCAGCCGCGTGTAGCGCTCCATCGAACCCGACACGTCCACCAGCACCAGCAGCGGCAGCGCTTGCTCGCGCCGCTCCAGCCGTGGCAGGTCCATCAGTTCGCCGCCATTGCGAACAGCGCGGCGCAGCATGCCCGGCCAGTGCAGTTGCGAACCACCCGCGCCCGGGCGCATGCGGCGGGAGGCAAAGGTCGGCAGTGGCAGGCGGATGTCGCGCGCCAGCCGCTCGACCAAGCGGTACTCGGTGCCCGAGAGTGCGTTGAAGTCGGCGTGTTTCAGGCGCTGCAGGTCGCTCGCGGTCATGGCCGCGTCGAAGTCCACTTTCTGGTCTTCCTGCTTGGGCTTGGCCTGGTGACCAAAGGCTTTCTGCGGCGACAAGGCTTCGCGCACGCGTGGGCGGCGCTTGCTGGGTTCGGCCTTGCCTTCGGCGCTGGGCAGCAATTGCGAGAGCAGCTTTTGCGCGATTTCGGGGTTGCGGAAGTAGACGTCGAACAGCTCGCGGAACACCAGCCGGTCCTGCTCGCGGCTGACCAGCACAGACTCCATGGCCGCGCTCACGTCTTGCTTGTGGTCCAGACCCACGGCGAGCGCTGCCTCGGTGGCGAGCGCGATGCGCGAGCTGTCCACCCGCACACCGGCGCGGCGCAGCGCGCGGCCAAAGCCGGTGATGTTGTCGGCCAGCTTGCCGGTGCGGGCGTCTCCGAGTTGCATGGCGTTTCGATCAGGCGGGCGCGTCCACAGGCTTGAGCAGTTCGACCGCCATGTCCCGTGTGAGCGCCGCCACGTCTTCGCGCTGTTTGAACAGAATGCCCGCCGTGTCGGAGAGCACCTCGGGATCCACAGCCAGGGTGTCCAGCGCCACCAGGGCCTTGGCCCATTCCACGCTTTCGGCGATGCCGGGCGTGCGCTGGAAAGCGTTGGCAAAGGGCTGGCTCCGCAGTCGGCCCACGACCTCGGCCACCTGGGCCGAAAGTTCGGCCGAAGCTTGCGGCACCTGGGCTCGCACGATGTCGAGTTCGCGCTCGCGTTCGGGATAGTCGAGCCAGTGGTAGAGACAGCGGCGCTTGACCGCATCGTTCAGTTCGCGGGTGCGGTTGCTGGTGAGAATGGTCACTGGAGCGATCTGCGCGCGCACCGTGCCCAGCTCGGGGATGCTGACCTGGTATTCGCCCAGGTACTCCAGCAGAAAGGCCTCGAAGGGTTCGTCGGCGCGGTCCACCTCGTCGATCAGCAGCACCGCGCCCGGCGCTGGCGCTTGCAGCGCCTGCAGCAGCGGGCGGCGGATCAGGTAACGCTCCTGGTAGACCTCGCGCTCGATGTCGATCTGTTGGGCGTGTCCGCCACCGCCGGGCCGCCCCAAGGTGGCGGGCGCCCCCTCGGGGGGCAGCGAGGACACGTCAGTGCCGAGCGTGGGGGCACTCAATCCGCCACCGCCGGGCCGCCCCAAGGTGGCGGGCGCCCCCTCGGGGGGCAGCGAGGACACGTCAGTGCCGAGCGTGGGGGCTCGCAGCTCCACTGCGCGCATGTGCAGCAACTGCGCCGCGTAGTTCCATTCGTACAGCGCCTCGCGCTGCTCCAGTCCGTCGTAACACTGCAGGCGCAGCAACTCACGCTGCAACACCGTGGCGAGCGCTTTGGCCAGTTCGGTCTTGCCGACGCCGGGTTCGCCTTCGAGCAGAAGCGGGCGCTGCAGCTTGAGTGCGAGGAACACCGCTGTGGCCAGGCGCCGGTCGGCGTAGTAGCCGGCGGTCTGCAGCGCCTGGATGAGTGCGTCGATGGAGCTGAATGCGGTCATGGATGTGAGCTGTGTGGTGCTGTGAGTCGCTGAAGAAAAAAGGCCCCGGGTCTGGCAACTCGGGGCCTGCTGCGACGGGCCGCCGGTGCTTCAGCTCAGTTGGGTCACCGCTCGCTGGGTCAGCACACTGATGAGGTTGGCCCGGTAAGCGGCGCTGGCGTGGATGTCGGCGTTCAGGTCGCTGGCATCGATCTTCACGGCCGCAGCCGCCTGGGGCGTGAAGCTCTGGTTGAGCGCGTCTTCCAGGCCGCTGTGGCGGAACACGCCGCCATTGCCCGCGCCGGTGACGGCCACACGCACACCGCCGTCGGTCACGGCCAGGTACACGCCGGTCATGGCGAAGCGCGAGGCAGGCTGGTTGAACTTCATGTAAATCGACTTCTTCGGGATCGGGAAGCTGATGGCGGTGATGAGCTCACCCTCGTTCAGGGCGGTGGTGAACATGCCCTGGAAGAAGTCGTCTGCAGCAATCTTCCGTTGCGTGGTGTGCACCGTCGCACCCAGCGCCAGCACCGCGCTCGGGTAGCAGGCGGCGGGGTCGTTGTTGGCGACCGAGCCACCCATCGTCCCCATGGCGCGCACCTGCTTGTCGCCGATGTGGGCCGCCAGATCGGCCAGACCGGGGATCGTGGCCTTGACCTCGGCGCTGTTGGCCACATCGATGTGGCGCGTCATTGCGCCGATCACCAGGGCGTTGCCTTCGCGCTTGATGCCGGCCAGTTCCTTGATGCCGCCGAGATCGACCAGCGAGCCGGGTTCGGACAGGCGCAGCTTCATCGAAGCCAACAGCGTCTGGCCACCGGCCAGGGGCTTGGCGCCACCAGCAGCTGCCTTGCTGGCGTCGGCCAGGGAAGAGGGCTTGTCGAATGTGAATGCGTACATGGTGTGCTCCTCGGTTCAGGCCTTGGCCGATTGAATGGCTTCCCACACGCGACCAGGGGACGCAGGCATGTCGAGCTCCTTGACGCCCAGGGGCTTCAGGGCATCAAGCACGGCGTTGATCACGGCTGGCGGTGAGCCAATGGCACCCGCTTCACCACAGCCTTTGGTGCCCAGCGGGTTGTGGGTGCAAGGGGTGCAGATGGTGCCGATCTTGAATTCTGGGAAGTCGTCGGCGCGCGGCATGGCGTAGTCCATGAACGAGCCGGTGAGCAATTGGCCGGTTTCGTTGTCGTAAACGCAGTTCTCCAGCAGCGCCTGGCCAATGCCCTGCACGATGCCGCCGTGCACCTGGCCCTCGACGATCATGGGGTTGATGATGGTGCCGAAGTCGTCCACCGCGCTGAACTTGTCCACACGGGTCTTGCCGGTGGCCGGGTCCACTTCGACTTCGCAGATGTAGGTGCCCGCCGGGAAGGTGAAGTTGGTCGGATCGTAAAACGCGGTTTCGTTCAGGCCGGGCTCCAGCTTGTCCAGCGGATAGTTGTGCGGCACGTAGGCGGTGAGCGCGACCTGGCCGAAGGTGACCTTCTTGTCGGTTCCTTTCACCGTGAACTCGCCGTTGGCGAATTCCACGTCGGCGTCGCTGGCCTCCATCAGGTGGGCCGCGATTTTCTTGGCCTTGGTCTCGATCTTGTCGAGCGCCTTCATGATGGCCGCGCCACCCACCGAGATGGAGCGCGAGCCGTAGGTGCCCATGCCGAAGGGCACACGACCGGTGTCGCCGTGCACCACGTCCACTGCGTCCACCGCGATGCCGAGGCGCGCCGCGACGACCTGCGCAAACGTGGTCTCGTGGCCCTGGCCGTGGCTGTGCGAGCCGGTGAAGATGGTCACGCTGCCGGTGGGGTGCACGCGCACCTCGCCGCATTCAAACAGGCCGGCGCGCGCACCGAGTGCCCCCGCGATGTTCGAAGGTGCGATGCCGCAGGCCTCGATGTAGCTGCTGTAGCCGATGCCGCGCAGCAGACCTTTGGCGGCGCTGGCCGCCTTGCGCTGTTCGAAGCCGGCCACATCGGCCAACTCCTGCGCCTTGTTCATGCAGCCCAGGTAGTCGCCCACGTCGTACTGCAGGGCCACCGGGGTCTGGTAGGGCCAGCTGTCGATGAAATTGCGTTTGCGGATCTCGTCCTGCCCGATGCCCAGTTCCCAGCCGCAGCGGCTCACCAGGCGCTCCAGCAGGTAGGTGGCCTCGGGGCGTCCGGCGCCGCGGTAGGCGTCGACCGGCGCGGTGTTGGTGAACCAGGCGTCGACCTCCACGTACACCTGCGGCGTCTTGTACTGACCGGCCAGCAGCGTGGCGTACAAGATGGTCGGTACGGCCGAGGCGAAGGTGGACAGGTAGGCGCCCATGTTGGCGTCGGTGTGCACGCGCATGGCCAGGAACTTGCCGTCCTTGTCCATCGCCATTTCGGCGTGGCTGATGTGGTCGCGGCCATGCGCGTCGGTCAGGAAAGATTCGCTGCGCTCGCAGGTCCACTTGATGCTGCGGTTGATCTGCTTGGCCGCCCAGGTGAGCGCCACGTCTTCGGCGTACAGGAAGATCTTGGAGCCGAAGCCGCCGCCCACGTCGGGCGCGATCACCCGCACCTTGTGTTCGGGCAGGCCGAGCACGAAGGCGGTCATCAGCAGGCGCTCGACGTGCGGGTTCTGGTTCGAGACGTAGAGCGTGTATTCCTCGGTCGCGCGGTTGTACATGCCGATGGCCGCGCGCGGCTCCATGGCATTGGGCACGAGGCGGTTGTTGGTCAGATCGAGCTTGGTCACATGCGCGGCGCTGGCAAACGCAGCGTCCACCGCACCCTTGTCGCCGATGGCCCATTTGTAGCAGTGGTTGTCGGGCGCGGCCTCGTGCAGGGCCGGGCCTTTGGCGGCGGTGCGCATGTCCACCACGGCATCGAGCACGTCGTAGTCCACGTCCACTGCTTCGGCCGCGTTCTTGGCCTGCTCCAGCGTCTCGGCGATCACCATCGCCACCTGGTCACCCACGTAACGCGCCTTGCCGATCGCGAGGATGGGATGCGGCGGCTCCTTCATCGGGGTGCCGTCGGTGCTGGTGATGAGCCAGCCGCAGGGCAGCCCGCCCATCTTGCCGTCGATATCCTTGCCGGTGAAGATCTCGACCACGCCGGGCATGGCCTTGGCGCGTGTCAGGTCGATGCTTTTGATGTTGGCGTGCGCATGCGGGCTGCGCACGAACACCGCGCAGGTCTGGTTGGCCTGCGTGATGTCGTCGGTATAGTTGCCCGCGCCGGTGAGGAAACGGTAGTCCTCCTTGCGGCGGACGGCCTCGCCGATGTGTGGAAGCTTGGCGAAATCGGATGCACCCATGTCTATTTCTCCTTAGGACGAAGCCATGTCGGCCTGGCCCTTGACCACGGCCTTGACGATGTTCTGGTAACCGGTGCAGCGGCACAGGTTGCCTTCCAGCAGTTCGCGGATCTCGCCGCTGCTGGCCTTGGGGTGATGGGTGCAGATGTCCACCGCGCTCAGCACCATGCCCGGGGTGCAATAGCCGCACTGCAGGCCGTGGCACTCCTTGAAGGCCGCCTGCATGGGGTGCATGGTGCCGTCGGACTTGGACAGCCCTTCGATGGTGGTGATCTCCGAGCCACTCACCTGGACGGCCAGCACGTTGCACGACTTGATGGCCCGCCCGTCCTTGATGACGGTACAGGCACCACATTGGGCGGTGTCGCAACCCACGTGGGTCCCGGTGAGTTTGAGGTGCTCACGCAGCACCTGAACGAGCAGTGTGTTGGGGGGTATGTCCACCGACGCTGGCTTGCCATTGACCTTGAGCTGTACCTGCATGCTTGTCTCCTGATGGTTGGGGTCCCTCAGCAGTGAAACATGGCTCAAAAAATGGCGAATTGGGTGTTAACCCTCGATTCGAAATCTCGGTCTGAAACATTCTCAAATTGCGACATCTGGTTGTGAACAAGAAGAGCGCGAAAAATGTTGATTTCAAAGCGCATTCTTGAATTTGTTTTGCACCCTCTTCATATGAAGTCAACGTCATACAGGTGACATTTCAAGGTGTCAATCCGGCTCGCGGTCGACTGAATATCTTTGAAAATCAATGCGAAGAGACCGGGAAATCGGTCTGTCTCAATCTGAGACTTTGTGTGGGCTCCGCCGCTGAACCAGGGTTATCCCTGATCAACGTGCTTCTGCGCACGTCAACAATCGTATGAACACATGGGCATACCCACCCGAGGCCGTGTGTGATCCCACAACCGGAGACCCACGAATGCAAAAAGTCCTGCACATCAATCCCGACAAATGCACCGGCTGCCTGCAGTGCGAAATGGCCTGCTCGTTTGAGAACTACGGCACCTACGCCACCTCCAAGTCGCGCATCAAGGTCTTCGATTTCCACCACACGGGCAAGAAAGTGCCTTACACCTGCACCCAGTGCGACGAGGCCTGGTGCCTGCACGCCTGCCCGGTGGAGGCGATCACGGTGGACAAGGCGACCGGTGCCAAGGTGGTGAACGAGACCACCTGCGTGGGGTGCAAGGTCTGCACCATCAGCTGCCCGTTCGGCACCATCAACTATGTACAGGAAACCGGCAAGGTTCAGAAGTGCGACCTGTGCGGTGGCGATCCGGCCTGTGCCGACGCCTGCCCGACCGGCGCCATCACCTACGTGGACGCCAACTGGACCGGCATCGACAAGATGAAGCAGTGGGCCGATAAGCTGGGCAACCAGGCGGCCGCCTGATCCCCCAACACATTCAAGGAGCATCAACATGTCTTGGGCTGGAAAAATCCTCCGCGTCAACCTGACCGCGGGCACCGTCAAGTCTGAACCGCTGAACATGGAGTGGGCGCGTGCCTACCTGGGTTCGCGCGGTCTGGCGTCCAAATACCTCACCACCGAGATCGATCCCAAGGTGGATCCGCTCGCGCCAGAGAACAAGATCATCTGGGCCACCGGCCCGCTGACCGGCACCATGGCCTCCACGGGTGGGCGTTACACCGTGGTCACCAAAGGGCCGCTCACGGGCGCCATTGCCTGCTCCAACTCGGGTGGCTACTGGGGCGCCGAGCTGAAGATGGCTGGCTGGGACATGATCATTTTTGAGGGCAAGAGCCCCAAGCCGGTCTACCTGTACATCAACGACGACGTAGCCGAACTGCGCGACGCAGGCCACCTCTGGGGCCAGAGCGTCTGGAAGACCGAAGAAGCCCTCAAGACCAGCCTGCAAGACCCACTGCTGCGGGTCTCCAGCATCGGCAAGTCGGGTGAAGTCGGCGTGCTTTACGCGGCCGTGGTGAACGACCTGCACCGTGCGGCGGGCCGCTCGGGCGTGGGCACCGTGATGGGCAGCAAGAACCTCAAGGCGATTGCGGTGCGCGGCACCAAGGGCGTGGGCAATATCCGCGATCCCAAGGCCTTCATGGCCGCGTCCAAAGCCGCCAAGAAGGTGCTGGCCGACAACGCCGTCACCGGCCAAGGCCTGCCCACCTACGGCACCCAGGTGCTGATGAACGTGATCAACGAGATCGGCGGCCTGCCCACGCGCAACCACCGCGATGTGCAGTTCGAAGGCGCCAAGGACATTTCGGCCGAAGCCATGGCCACGCCGCGCGCCACCGACGGCAAGAAGCCGCTGGTCACCAACCAGGCCTGCTTCGGCTGCACCATCGCCTGCGGCCGCATTCAGAAGATCGACCAGGGCCACTTCTCGGTCGCCAACAAGCCCGAGTACTGGGGCGCCAGCGGCGGTCTGGAGTACGAAGCGGCCTGGGCCCTGGGTGCCGCCAACGGCGTGAACGACCTGGACGCGCTGCAGTTCGCCAACGTGATCTGCAACGAAGAGGGCATGGACCCCATCAGCTTCGGCGCCACCGTGGGTGCCGTGATGGAGCTGTACGAAATGGGCGTGCTGACCAAGGAACAGATCGGCATCGAGGCGCCCTTCGGCTCGGCCAAGGCCTTGTGTGAACTGGCTGTGATGACCGCCCGCGGCGAAGGCTTCGGCAAGGACATCGGCATGGGCTCCAAGCGCCTGACCGCCAAGTACGGCCACCCGGATCTGTCCATGAGCGTCAAGGGCCAGGAATTCCCGGCCTACGACGGCCGCGTGATCCAGGGCATCGGCCTGGCCTACGCCACCTCCAACCGCGGCGCCTGCCACCTGCGCGGCTACACCATCGCTTCCGAAGTGCTGGGCATTCCGGTTAAAACCGAGCCGTCCGACAGTGAGGGCAAGCCCGAACTGGTCAAGGCCTTCCAGGACGCCACCGCTGCGTTTGACTCGGCCGGCATCTGCGTCTTCACCAGCTTCGCCTGGACGCTGGCCGACGTGGCGCCGCAAGTGCAGGCAGCCTGCGGCGAGGAGTTCACCATGGAGCATCTGAACCACATTGGCGAACGCATCTGGAACATGGAGCGCGAGTTCAACAACGCAGCCGGTTTCACCAAGGCCGACGACAACCTGCCCAAGCGCCTGATGACCGAAGCCGCCAAGACCGGCCCCGGTAAAGGCACGGTCAGCAAACTCGACGAAATGCTGCCCAAGTACTACAACGTGCGCGGCTGGGACACCGAAGGCAGACCCACCGCCGACACCAAGGCCCGCCTGGGTCTCTGATCCTTGTTGTCGGGATTGAGTGCATGAAGAAGCGGTCCCTGCGACCGCTTCTTTCTTTGTGAATCAGGAGAAAAACACATGACCCACCACGTCATCCTCGGCGCCGGCCCGGCCGGTGTCATCGCGGCCGAAACCATCCGCAAGCACGCACCGCGCGACAGCATCACCGTGATTGGTGATGAAAACGAAGCGCCGTATTCGCGCATGGCCATTCCCTACCTGCTGATCGGCAATGTGGGCGAAGACGGCACGCACCTGCGCCACACGGCTGGGCATTTCGACAAGCTCAACGTCACCGTCCGGCGCGGTGTGCGCGCCAAGGTGCTGGACTCGGCCAAGCGCACCATTGAATTGAGCGATGGCAACACCATCACCTTTGACAAACTGCTGATCGCCACCGGCTCTTCTCCCTCGACGCCGCCGATTCCCGGCATCAACGGCCCGGGCGTGCACAGCTGCTGGACGCTGGCCGACGCGCGCGCCATCGCCACGCTGGCCCAGCCCGGCGCCAAGGTGTTGCAGATGGGTGCGGGCTTCATCGGCTGCATCATCATGGAATCTTTGCAGCGACGCGGCGTGGAACTCTCGGTGGTCGAGATGGGCGACCGCATGGTGCCGCGCATGATGGGCCCCACGGCGGGCGGCATGATCAAGGACTGGTGTGAGGCCAAGGGCGTGAAGGTCTACACCGGCGCGCGGGTCGAAGCCATTGAGCGTGGAACCGGTGCTGAAAAAGGCCTGCTCGGCAAGATTGCCGAGGTGGTGGGCATCGGTCAGAGCGCCATGCCCAGCGGCCCGATGACGGTGCGCTTGTCGACCGGGCAGCAGCTTGAGGCCGACCTGGTCATCAGCGCTACGGGCGTGCGGCCCAACATCGGCTTCCTGGAAAACTCGGGTGTTCGTTGCCTGGTCGGTGTGTTGACCGACGAACACCTGCAGACCAACGTGCCCGGCATCTACGCCGCAGGCGACTGCGCTGAGGCCTTCGACAAGGTCAGCGGCAAAACCATCGTCAGCGCCATCCAGCCCAACGCCGCCGAACAGGCGCGCGTGGCCGCACTCAACATGGTCGGTCAGAAGGCCTCGCTGATGGGTGTGACGCAGATCAACGTACTCGACACGCTGGGCCTGATTTCCAGCAGCTTCGGCAACTGGGAAGGCGTGCCCGGTGGCGAACACGTGGAGCTGACCGACAAGGCCAACCACAAGCACCTGAGCCTGCAGTTCAAGGGCGACCAGATGGTCGGTTGCAACAGCGTGGGCTGGACCGACCATGTCGGCGTGATGCGCGGCCTGGTCGAAGGGCAGGTGAAGCTGGGCGAGTGGAAAGACAAGCTCATGGCCGACCCGACCCGTCTGATGGACGCCTACCTGTCGGCGGCGCAAGGTCAGGGCCACTGGAGTGGAGCGGCGGACGAGCGACGCAGGGCATGATGCTGGCATGAAGATCACGTTCAAACTGTTCGCCACACTCACCGACCACCTGCCGCCCGACGCCCGTCGCAGCAACCAGGTCGAACTGGATGTGGCGCCCGACGCGTCCATCAGCCAGATCATCGAGCCCTTCGGTCTGCCGCCCAAGCTGGTGCACCTGGTGCTGGTCAACGGCAAATACATCGCGCCCGAGCAGCGGCTGAGCGCCACCCTGAACGAAGGCGATGTGCTGGCCATCTGGCCTCCCATCGCCGGCGGCTGAGGGCGCGCGCGTGCAGTCCGAATACCCCGAGCGCTTCGAGCGCGACATGGGCTGCAGCGAGGCCGAATGGCTGGGCTGGATGCCCCGCGCCATGGTCAATCACCCTTGGAAGCAGGAAGGTCAAGGCATCCACGTGCGGCTGGGCACGGGTTCCCTGTCCATCACCTGGTCGCCGTTGCCTGAACGGCGCATTGCGCTGTTGCGCATGCAGCGCCTGCTGGTGCGGTTTGCTTTTGAAGGCGTGGACGCCGATGCCCGCAAGGCTTTCATGAAGCCTTTTGACCTGAGCATGCAGCGCGGAGGCGGCTGAGCCCAGTGCTGCGGTCAGGCGCCCGCTTTGTTCGGGCGCTGCTGCATCCAGCCCATCACCGCGTAGGTCAGGATCACGGTGGCCACCAGTCCCAAGCCATAGACCAGCGCGATCAGGAACCAGTCGGCCGGGCCACCCGCGTCGGTGAAGCCCGAAGAAGACACCTGTGCCATGACCACCAGCGCCACCACTCCGCCCACCAGGCCCAGCAACTCGGCACGCACCAGACGGCGCGAAACCACGCCTTTTTCACGCACCAGCAAGGCCACGAAGGCCACCACCGCCCCCAGCGCCACCAGCAGCATGACCCACAGCATGGGCCCCAGCATCTCCTGGAACACCGCCAGGAACACCATCGGATCGAGTTCTTTCATGGGATGTCTCCTGGGAGTCAGGCGCGGCCGCGCAGCATGCTGATGTAGGTGGGCTTGAGGGCCATGGTCTTCATGACCCAGCTGATCCACAGCTCTTCGAGCGGGGCAATGACACCCGGGAAGGAGGTGATCAGGTTGTCCTTGTAGTCGAACTCGATCAGCATCGCCTGGCCCAGTCGCGTGATCAGCGGGCAGCTGGTGTAGCCGTTGTAGACCTCGGTCGATGCCTTGCCGGTGATGTCGCCCACCAAGTGCGCCAGCGCCACCGGCACCTGCCATTTCACGCTGGCCGCCGTCTTGCCCTTGGGCACGCCGGCGATGTCGCCCACCGCGAACACGTTGGGGTAGCGCTTGTGCCGCATCGTGTCGCGGTCCACCTCGACCCAGCCGTCGGCCGCGAACGGGCCTTCGGTCCAGGGCAGCGGGCTGTTGCGCACCGCATCGGGCGCGCGCATGGGCGGCACCACGTTGATGAAGTCGTACTTCTGTTCGGCGGTTCCGGTGGGCGTCTTGTAGGTGGCGATGCGCTGGCCCAGGTCGATGGACTGGAGCACATGTTCGTGGTTCACCTTGACACCCCGGTCCTGGAACAGCATGCGCACCTTCTCGGCCACGATGGGCACGCCGAACAGCGACTTGCTCTGCGCCATGTAGATCAGTTCGGCCTTGCCGCGGTTGTTGGCGCGGCGCAGACGGTCGTCGGTGATGAAGGCGTACTTGAGCGGTGCGCCCGCGCACTTCATTTCACCCGCCGGGCGGCCGAACA
>JALOSH010000231.1 GCA_025458545.1 Hydrogenophaga sp. | reverse complement strand
CCACTTTATCAACCCTCAGGAGTGTGTCATGCCCCAATCCCTCAAAGAGCAGCTGAGCCGCCAGCAACAGATCGAAGCCCTGGAAAAAGACTGGGCGACCAACCCCCGCTGGAAGCTGGTCAAGCGCGGTTATTCCGCCGCTGACGTGGTGCGTCTGCGCGGCTCCATGCAGCCCGAGTACACGCTGGCCCAGCGCGGTGCCGAGAAGCTGTGGGAAAAGGTGAATGGCGGCGCCAAGAAGGGTTACGTCAATGCCTTCGGCGCCATCACCGCCGGCCAGGCCATGCAACAGGCCAAGGCCGGTCTGGAAGCAGTGTACCTGTCGGGCTGGCAAGTCGCTGCCGACGGCAACACCAGCGAAACCATGTACCCCGACCAGTCGCTGTACGCCTACGACTCGGTGCCGACCATGGTCCGCCGCATCAACAACACCTTCAAGCGCGCCGATGAAATCCAGTGGAGCCGTGGCATCGAGCCGGGTTCTGCCGAATTCATCGACTACTTCCTGCCCATCGTCGCTGATGCGGAAGCCGGTTTCGGTGGCGTGCTCAACGCCTTCGAACTGATGAAGAACATGATCGCCGCCGGTGCCGCGGGCGTTCACTTCGAGGACCAGCTGGCCGCGGTCAAGAAGTGCGGTCACATGGGTGGCAAGGTGCTGGTGCCGACCCAGGAAGCGATCGAGAAGCTAATCGCCGCGCGTTTCGCCGCCGACGTCATGGGCGTGCCCACCATCGTGCTGGCCCGCACCGATGCTGAAGCCGCCAACCTGATCACCAGCGACCACGACGCCAACGACAAGCCCTTCCTGACCGGCGAGCGCACCCAGGAAGGCTTCTACCGCGTCAAGAACGGCCTGGAGCAGGCCATCAGCCGCGGCGTGGCCTACGCCCCCTACGCCGACCTGGTGTGGTGCGAGACCGGCGTGCCCGACATCGGCTTCGCCCGCGAATTCGCCCAGGCCGTGCACGCCGCCTGCCCGGGCAAGCTGCTCTCCTACAACTGCTCACCCTCGTTCAACTGGAAGAAGAACCTGGACGACAAGCAGATTGCAGCCTTCCAGGAAGACCTGTCCGCGCTGGGCTACAAGTACCAGTTCATCACACTGGCCGGCATCCACATCAACTGGTTCAACACCTTCCAGTTTGCCCACGCCTACGCCCGCGGCGAAGGCATGAAGCACTACACCGAGATGGTGCAGGAGCCCGAGTTCAAGGCGCGCGAGAAGGGCTACACCTTCGTGTCGCACCAGCAGGAAGTCGGCGCCGGCTACTTCGACGATGTGACCACCGTGATCCAGGGTGGTTCGTCTTCCGTGAAGGCCCTGACCGGCTCGACCGAAGAAGAGCAGTTCCACTGATCGGTCCCGAGTCCACGGCCCGCAGAGGCTGAGGAGACAACAAGCCCGGGCTGGTCCCGGGCTTTTTTGTGGGAAAATCTGGAACTTCCCTCTCAGCAAGAGCGAGAAAGGCAGTCTGGTTATGACACCGCGAACTACGGAGATGTTCTCTCTGACCTCCTGAGGTCTGCAGTTCGCGCCTGCCCGATTCCTTTTTTCTTCTCATCCAGCGCGGCCCATGCCGCGCTTTTTTGTTTTCAGGACCAGCCCATGCTCAACATCACGCTCCCCGACGGTTCCCAGCGACAGTTTCCGGGGCCGGTCACCGTGGCCGAGGTGGCCGCCTCCATTGGCACCGGTCTGGCCAAGGCCGCACTGGGTGGGAAGGTCAACGGCAAGCTGGTCGATACCAGCTTCCAGATCACCGAAGACGCGCCGTTGGCCATCATCACCGCCAAGGATGCCGACGGCCTGGACATGATCCGGCACTCCACGGCCCACCTGCTGGCCTACGCGGTCAAGGAACTGTTTCCCGATGCACAGGTGACGATTGGTCCAGTGATCGAGCACGGTTTTTATTACGACTTCTCGTACAAGCGGCCGTTCACGCCAGAGGATCTGGCGGCCATCGAAAAGAAGATGACCGAGCTGGCCAACAAGGACGAGCCGATGGTGCGCCGTGTGCTGCCGCGTGACGAGGCGGTGACGTACTTCAAGGGTATGGGTGAGCACTACAAAGCCGAGATCATCGCCAGCATCCCGAGCAATGAAGACGTTTCCCTCTACCGCGAAGGCGCCTTCGAAGACCTGTGTCGTGGCCCGCACGTGCCCAGCACTGGCAAGCTCAAGCACTTCAAGCTGATGAAGGTGGCCGGCGCCTACTGGCGTGGCGACCACCGCAACGAGATGCTGCAGCGTATCTATGGCACCGCCTGGGCCAGCAAGGACGAGTTGCAGCAATACCTGACCATGCTGGAGGAGGCGGAGAAGCGCGACCACCGCCGCCTCGGCCGCGAACTGGATCTGTTCCACATCGACGACCACTCGCCGGGGACCGTGTTCTGGCACCCCAAAGGCTGGACCGTGTGGCAGGAGGTCGAGCAGTACATGCGTCGTGTCTATCGCGACAACGGCTACCAGGAGGTCAAGGGGCCGCAGATTCTGGACCAAAGCCTGTGGGAGAAGACCGGCCACTGGGACAAGTACCGCGAGAACATGTTCGTGACCGAATCGGAAAAGCGCGACTACGCGCTCAAGCCGATGAACTGCCCGGGTCACATCATCATCTTCAAGCAAGGCATCAAGAGCTACCGCGACCTGCCGCTGCGCTTTGGCGAGTTTGGGCAGTGTCACCGCAACGAGCCCTCGGGTGGTTTGCACGGAATCATGCGCGTGCGCGCCTTCACGCAGGACGATGGCCACATCTTCTGCACCGAAGACCAGATCCAGTCGGAGGTGGTGGCCTTCACTACCCTGCTGCAGAAGGTCTACAAAGACTTCGGTTTCACCGACATCATCTACAAGCTCTCGACGCGTCCGGAGAAACGCATCGGCAGCGAGGAAAGCTGGGATCGCGCCGAGGCCGCGCTGGCCAACGGCCTGAAGGCCTCGGGCTGCGAGTTCGAGTACCTGCCGGGCGAAGGCGCCTTCTACGGTCCGAAGATCGAGTACACGCTCAAGGACGCGCTGGGGCGCCCGTGGCAGTGCGGGACCATCCAGGTCGATCCCAACCTGCCCGAGCGATTGGACGCCGAGTATGTGGGCGAAGATGGCTCGCGTCACCGTCCCATCATGCTGCACCGCGCCATCGTGGGCAGTCTGGAGCGCTTCATCGGTATCCTGATTGAACAGCACGCCGGCGCGCTGCCGGTGTGGCTGGCACCGGTGCAGGTGGTGGTGGCCGGGATCACCGATGCGCAGGCCGATTACGTCAAGGAAGTGGCGAAAGCGCTGCAAAAACAAGGGCTTAGGGTCGAAACAGACCTGCGCAACGAGAAAATCACGTATAAAATACGCGAACACGCGTTGCAAAAGCTGCCCTACATCCTGGTCGTGGGCGACAAGGAGAAGGCAGCCGGCGCCGTGGCTGTGCGGGCACGAGGCAACAAAGACCTCGGTGTCATGTCGCTGGAGAGCTTCTCCGAACTGATCGCGACAGACGTTTCCTCCAGGCTTTGATTTCAAACGCTCCGGAAGGCCCCTCGGCTGCAGCGCCCTGCGCTTGTGCCCTGCGGGGCTCCCGTCTGTCCGATCTGCCCACATCAAGGAACACACCATAGCTACCAACTTTCGCGACCGCCGCCAGCGTGAAGAGCGTGCACACCGCCTGAACCGGGAAATCATGGCCCCTGAGGTTCGCCTCAACGGACCCGAGAACGAGCCACTGGGCATCGTCAGCCTTCAGGAAGCGTTGCGCATGGCGGGTGATCTGGACGTTGATCTGGTGGAGATTGCCGCCACGGCCAGCCCACCGGTTTGTCGCCTGATGGACTATGGCAAGTTCAAGTACCAGGAGCAGAAGAAGGCGGCTGAGGCCAAAGCCAAGCAGACGGTCATCGAGATCAAGGAAGTCAAGTTCCGTCCCGGTACCGACGACGGCGACTACAACATCAAGATGCGCAACATCCGTCGTTTTCTGGATGACGGTGACAAATGCAAGATCACGC
Organism: Hydrogenophaga sp.; assembly: GCA_025458545.1. The sequence continues at coordinate 474 of JALOSH010000231.1, read as the reverse complement.
TGCGGTTCCGCGGCCGCGAGATCACCCACCAGGAGTTGGGCCTCGCGCTGCTGAACCGCATCCGGGACGACTTGGGTGACACCATCCTGGTCGAACAGTTTCCGAAACTGGAAGGGCGTCAGATGATCATGATGATCGCGCCCGGACGCAAGAAAGCGGGCGGCGCAGCGCCCAAGGCGGCGGCGGAAAGCGCCCCGTCGGCCAGCTGATCGCTGGCCATGCAAAGGGATTGAGCCAGCGGGGTGAGTCTTCCCGGTGGTTCGAGGCTGGTGGCGAAAGCGGCCAGACCGAATGAGCGGTTGAGAGACCGTTCTTAAAAGTGGCTCGGGGCCAGCAAGTCCGCGGAAGGTTCGCGGCGCCTCACGAGCACAAATGAAAAGGAGCATTCACATGCCCAAAATGAAGACCAAGAGCAGCGCGAAGAAGCGTTTTCGCGTTCGTCCCGGTGGCACCGTCAAGCGCGGTCAAGCCTTC
>JALOSH010000230.1 GCA_025458545.1 Hydrogenophaga sp. | reverse complement strand
GGACGCTGCCCTGTATTGGTTCGTGCGCATGCTCGACGGCGGCGCCGATCCGCGCTACCTGGCGCGCCGCTTCATCCGCATGGCGGCCGAAGACATCGGACTGGCCGACCCGCGCGCGCTGCGGCTGGCGCTGGACGCGGCCGAGGTGTTCGAGCGCCTGGGCAGCCCCGAGGGCGAACTGGCGCTGGCCGAATGCGTGGTTTATCTCGCCGTGGCGCCGAAGTCCAATGCGGTCTACAAGGCCTTCAACGAAGCCAAAGCCTTTGTGAAGCAAGACGGCACCCGCCCGGTGCCCATGCACCTGCGCAACGCGCCCACCAAGCTCATGAAAGCGCTCGACCACGGCAAGGGCTACCGCTACGCGCACGACGAAGCGGGCGGCTTTGCGGCGGGCGAGAACTACCTGCCCGAAGGCATGGCCGAGCCGGGCTTTTACAGGCCGGTCGAGCGCGGCCTGGAGATCCGCATTGCCGATAAGCTGCGCGAACTCAAAAAACTGAACGATAAAGAAAACTAATGCAATCCCAAACCCGCTGATGCAACCCCCTGCGGCGCCGTCACCAAAGGGTAAACCCGCGCAGCTTAGGGGCTTCCACGCATGAGTCGGCTGGATACGCCTCGCTACAATCCGCCCACCAACCCGCAGTCTGTCCTGTTTATAGGTCGAGCCTGGCGGGTTTTTTGCTAAGTTGAATCAGGCCTGATCGGGCAACCCGCCCGGACCTGACACAAACACGGAGAAGCTTCTATGGACGTTTTGCTGCAGCAGATCATCAACGGTCTGGTCCTGGGCAGTATGTATGCGCTGGTTGCCCTGGGTTACACCATGGTGTACGGCATCATTGGCCTCATCAACTTTGCCCACGGCGACGTGCTCATGGTGGGTGCCCTCACCAGCTGGACACTGATCGGCTGGATGAGCGAATCCTGGGCCGGCATGCCGGGCTGGATGTTGCTGCTGGTGTCCACCCTGATCGCCATGGTGGTGTGTGGCGTCTTGAACTTCTCGATCGAGAAGCTGGCCTACCGACCGTTGCGAAATTCACCGCGGCTGGCGCCGCTGATCACCGCCATCGGCATGTCGCTGCTGCTGCAGACCTTTGCCATGATCATCTGGGAGCCCAACCCCAAGTCCTACCCGTCCACGTTGCCGCGCGACCCGATCGCGATCGGTGGTGCGGTGATTTCGGTGACGCAGATCACCATCCTGGCGGTCACCGCCATCACGCTGGCCTTCCTGATGTGGCTGGTGAACAAGACCAACCTGGGGCGTGCCATGCGGGCCACCGCCGAGAACCCGAGGGTGGCCGCGCTCATGGGCATCAAGCCCGACACGGTGATCTCCGCCACCTTCATCATCGGCGCCATGCTGGCCGCCATCGCCGGTGTGATGTGGGCGTCCAACTACGGCACGGTGCAACATGCGATGGGTTTCATGCCCGGTCTCAAGGCCTTCGTGGCCGCGGTCATGGGCGGCATCGGTAACCTCGCCGGTGCGGTGGTGGGCGGTGTGGCACTGGGGCTGATCGAGTCGCTCGGCGCCGGTTACCTCGGCAAGCTCACCGGCGGTGTGCTGGGCAGCCAGTACGTCGACATCTTTGCCTTCATCGTGCTCGCGCTGGTGCTGACGCTGCGCCCTTCGGGCCTGCTGGGCGAGCGTGTGGCCGACCGCGCCTGAGCCTCCGGAGACCACCATGATGAACAACAGAATTGGAAAACTCCTCGTCTTCCTGCTGGCGGCGGTGGCCTTGCTGCTGCTGCCGATTGCCCTCCAGGCCACCGGGAGCAACTCCTGGGTGCGCATCATCGACATTGCGCTGCTGTACGTGCTGCTGGCCCTGGGCCTGAACATCGTGGTCGGCTATGCCGGTCTGCTGGATCTGGGCTACATCGCCTTCTTTGCGGTCGGTGGCTACATCTTTGCGCTGGTGGGATCGCCCCACCTCACCGACACCTTCCCGGCCATCGCGGCCATGTTCCCGGACGGTATCCACTTCAACATCTGGCTGGTGATGATCCTGGCCGCGGTGGTCGCCGGTATCGTCGGCATGATCCTGGGCGCACCCACGCTCAAGCTGCGCGGCGACTACCTGGCCATCATCACGCTCGGTTTTGGCGAGATCATCCGCATCTTCCTGCTCAACATGGACCGCCCGGTGAACATCACCAACGGACCCAAGGGCATCAGCCAGATCGACAGCATCACGGTGTTCGGGATCGATCTGGGCAAGCGCCTGACGATCGAGATCGGCGACTGGAGCTACACCTTCCAGCCGGTCACGCTGTATTACTACCTGTTCCTTTTCCTGGTGATCATGGCGGTGATCCTGTCCTACCGCCTGCAGGATTCGCGCATCGGTCGCGCCTGGATGGCGATCCGCGAAGACGAGATCGCGGCCAAGGCCATGGGTCTGAACACCCGCAACCTGAAGCTGCTGGCGTTCGGCATGGGCGCCACCTTCGGCGGTGTGTCGGGTGTGATGTTCGCTTCGTTCCAGCGCTTCGTGTCGCCCGAATCCTTCTCGCTGATGGAGTCGGTGATGGTGGTGGCCATGGTGGTGGTGGGTGGCATCGGCCACATTCCCGGGGTCATCCTGGGCGCGCTGTTGCTGGCCGGTCTGCCCGAGGTGCTGCGGCACGTGGCTGGCCCGCTGACCGAGCTGACCGGCGGCCGACTCGGCCCCGAGATCTTGCGGCAGCTGCTGATCGCGCTGGCCATGGTGTTGGTGATGCTGATCCGACCCAAGGGCTTGTGGCCCGCGCCGGAACACGGCAAGTCGTTGGCCAAGTGAGCGCAAAGGACACCCACATGAGTGACACCATTCTCAAAGTCGCCAACGTCTCCAAGCGCTTCGGCGGCCTGCAGGCCCTGAGCGATGTCGGCATCACCATCGAACGCGGTCAGGTCTACGGCCTGATCGGCCCCAACGGGGCCGGCAAGACCACCTTCTTCAATGTGCTGACAGGCCTGTACACCCCCGACAGCGGCAGCTTCGAGCTGGCGGGCAAACCGTACACCCCGACGGCGGTGCACGAGGTGGCCAAGGCGGGCATTGCGCGCACTTTCCAGAACATCCGCCTGTTCGCCGAAATGACGGCGCTGGAGAACGTGATGGTCGGCCGCCACGTGCGCACCCATTCCGGCCTCATTGGCGCCGTGCTGCGCACCTCGGGCTTCAAGCGCGAAGAGCGCGAGATTGCCGAACGCGCCCAGGAGCTGCTGGACTACGTGGGCATCGGCAAGTTCGCCGACTACAAGTCGCGCACGCTGAGCTATGGCGACCAGCGCCGCCTGGAGATCGCGCGGGCACTGGCCACCGACCCCCAGCTGATCGCGCTGGACGAACCGGCGGCCGGCATGAACGCGACCGAAAAGGTGATGCTGCGCGAGCTGATCGATCGCATCCGCAAAGACAACCGCACCATTCTGCTGATCGAGCACGATGTGAAGCTGGTGATGGGCCTGTGCGACCGCGTGACCGTGCTGGACTACGGCAAGCAGCTGTCGTCGGGCACGCCGGCCGAGGTGCAGCGGGATCCGAAGGTGATCGAGGCTTATCTTGGCACCGGTGGTGCCTGATTCCCCCCGCGCCGCGCTTTGCGCGTCACCCCCCAGGGGGCAACATCTGCGGTCCGGCGAAGCCGGTTCCGCGATGTTCTGGGCTAAGACCCTGCTCGCCGGACACAGCAACGAACAAGGATTCTTTAAATGGCAAACACACTGTTGAAAGTCACCGGCCTCAAGGTGTCGTACGGCGGCATCAAGGCGGTCAAGGGCATCGACATGGAGGTGCGTGAAGGCGAGCTGATCACCTTGATCGGGTCGAACGGCGCGGGCAAGACGACCACCATGAAAGCGATCACCGGTTCGCTGGGCATTGAGGCGGGCAGCATCGAATACATGGGTCAGGCGATCAAGGGCCAGGGCGCCTGGGACCTGGTGAAGCAAGGCCTGGCCATGGTGCCGGAAGGCCGTGGTGTGTTCACCCGCATGACCATCACCGAGAACCTGCAGATGGGCGCCTACATCCGCTCCGACAAGGACGGCATCGCCCAGGACATCGAGCGCATGTTCGGCATTTTCCCCCGCCTCAAAGAGCGCAAGGACCAGCTGGCCGGCACCATGTCGGGTGGCGAACAGCAGATGCTGGCCATGGCCCGCGCACTGATGAGCCAGCCCAAGGTGCTGCTGCTGGACGAGCCATCGATGGGGCTCTCGCCCATCATGGTGGACAAGATTTTTGAGGTGGTGCGCGACGTGTCCGCCCAGGGAGTGACGATTCTGCTGGTGGAGCAGAACGCCCAGCGCGCACTGCAGATCGCGGACCGGGGTTATGTGATGGACTCGGGCCTGATCACCATGACCGGGCCCGGCAAGGAGTTGCTGACCGATCCCAAAGTTCGCGAAGCGTATCTGGGTCATTGAATTCCCCCGGGGGGCAACACCTGCGGACCGGCGGAGCCGGATCCGCGGTGTTCTGGGTTCGGGCATTGCGCTCCGGACAGGCACCCAAAGCAAAGGGACGGTTTTCCGTCCCTTTGCTTTTGCTTCAGCATTCAAGGCGTGCTTCGGTACTCCGGCACCAACGAGCGCAACCAGTCGCGCGTGGCGCTGGCCTGCGGCGCCGGACCGGCGCTGGTGATCCACTGAACCACGTTCGCCGCGTTGACAGCGGTGTCGGCGCCCTTGGCCACGCGCAGCTTGGGGTGCGGTGTGGGCTCGGTGGTCTCGTCGCTGGCCAGCAGCTCTTCAAACAGCTTCTCGCCGGGA
>JALOSH010000229.1 GCA_025458545.1 Hydrogenophaga sp. | reverse complement strand
CGGCAAAGACCCGCGCACGCTGGAAATGGTCGCCAAGATGAGCGACGAAGAGATTTTCGAACTCCGCCGTGGCGGTCACGACTCCAAGAAGGTGTATGCAGCCTTCCACAAGGCGGTGAACCACAAGGGTCAGCCCACCGTGTTGCTGATCAAGACCGTCAAGGGTTTTGGCATGGGCAAGGCAGGCGAAGGCAAGAACACCGTTCACCAGACCAAGAAGCTCACCGACGAAGACATCAAGGCCTTCCGCGACCGCTTCAACATCCCGGTGCCGGACAGCGAGTTGCCCAAGGTGCCGTTCTACAAGCCCGCAGACGACACGCCTGAAATGAAGTATCTGCACGAGCGCCGCAAGGCCTTGGGCGGCTACCTGCCTCACCGCCGCACCAAGGCGGATGAGAGCTTCACCGTGCCTTCGCTGGAAACCTTCAAGGCGGTGATCGAGCCGACGGCCGAAGGCCGTGAGATCTCCACCACCCAGGCCTATGTGCGCTTCCTCACCCAGCTGCTGCGCGACCAGGCCCTGGGCCCGCGCGTGGTGCCCATCCTGGTGGACGAGGCCCGCACCTTCGGCATGGAAGGCCTGTTCCGCCAGGTCGGCATCTACAACCCCGCAGGTCAGCAGTACACCCCGGTCGATAAGGACCAGGTCATGTACTACAAGGAAGACAAGGCTGGCCAGATCCTGCAGGAAGGCATCAACGAAGCCGGCGGCATGAGCAGCTGGATCGCGGCGGCCACCAGCTACAGCACCAGCAACCGCATCATGGTGCCGTTCTACGTGTACTACTCGATGTTCGGCTTCCAGCGCATCGGCGATCTGGCCTGGGCGGCCGGCGACATGCAGGCCCGCGGCTTTCTGCTGGGCGGCACCTCCGGCCGCACCACGCTCAACGGCGAAGGCTTGCAGCACGAAGACGGCCACAGCCACATCCTGGCCGGCACCATTCCCAACTGCATCAGCTACGACCCGACCTTCGCGCACGAAGTCGGCGTGATCCTGCACCACGGCTTGAAGCGCATGGTGGAAAAGCAGGACAACGTCTTCTACTACCTGACGCTGCTGAACGAAAACTACGCCATGCCCGGCCTGACCCCAGGCACCGAAGAGCAGATCATCAAAGGCATGTACCTGTGCAAGCCCGGTGCGCAGGGTGACAAGCGGGTGCAGTTGCTGGGTTCCGGCACCATCCTGCGCGAGTCGATTGCCGCGCAAGGCCTGCTGGCCACCGACTGGGGAGTTCAGGCCGATGTGTGGAGCTGCCCGAGCTTCAACGAACTCACCCGCGACGGCCAGGACGCCGAGCGCTTCAACCTGCTGCACCCGACCGATCCGCAGCGCGTGCCTTTCGTGACGCAGCAGCTGGAGAAGCACGCCGGCCCGGTGGTCGCTTCGACCGACTACATGAAGAACTACGCCGAGCAGATCCGCCCCTTCATTCCCAAAGGCCGTTCCTACAAGGTGCTGGGAACCGACGGGTTTGGCCGCAGCGACTTCCGCAGCAAGCTGCGCGAGCACTTCGAGGTCAACCGCCACTACATCGTGCTGGCAGCCCTGCGCGCGCTGGCCGACGAGGGCAAGCTGCCGATGGCCAAGGTGGCCGAGGCGATCCAGAAGTACGGCATCAAGGTCGACAAGATCAACCCTTTGTACGCATAGCGATGGCCCACCCCCGCAGCGCCTGCGGCGCTACCCCCTCAAGGGGGCGAAACCAGCCGTCTGGCAAAGCCAGCCCGGCGGGTTCCCCGGCAGGAAGCCTTGCTTTCTGCGCACAAAACATCTGATTGGAGACAGACATGGCATTGGTAGAAGTGAAGGTCCCGGACATCGGTGACTTTGATGAGGTGGCGGTCATCGAACTGCTGGTCAAGGTGGGCGACACGGTCAAGGCCGAGCAGTCGCTGATCACGGTCGAGTCCGACAAGGCCTCGATGGAGATCCCGTCCAGCACGGCGGGCGTGGTGAAAGAACTGCGCGTGGCCATTGGCGACAAAGTGAAACAGGGCTCGGTGGTGCTGATGGTGGAAGCCGCCGGTGCTGCTGCTGCGCCTGCTGCCGCGCCGTTGGCGGCAGCGCCCGCCCCAGCCGTGGCACCTGCCGCTGCGCCCGCCGCAGCGGCTGCGCCTGTGGCTGCCCCCTCCGCTTCGGGCCCGGTGCAGGTGTTTGTGCCCGACATCGGCGACTTCAAGGATGTCGCGGTCATCGAGGTGTTCGTCAAGCCAGGCGACACCATCAAGGTCGAGCAGAGCCTGATCACCGTTGAGTCGGACAAGGCCTCGATGGAGATTCCGTCGTCGCACGCAGGTGTGTTGAAGGAGCTCAAGGTCAAGGTGGGCGATACGGTGAACATCGGCGATTTGCTGGCCATCCTTGAAGGCACCGCTGGCGCAGCCGCTCCGGCACCCGTGGCCGCTGCACCGGTGCAGGCCGCCGCGCCCGCCGTGGCCGCTCCTGTGGCTGCCGCTGCATCGGTAGAGGCCGCACCCGCCCACAACCCGACGGGCACCCCCGCGCTGGGCTTGCCACACGCCTCGCCCTCGGTGCGCAAGTTCGCCCGCGAACTCGGCGTGCCGCTGGTCGAAGTGCAGGGCAAGGGCCCCAAGGGGCGCATCACACTGGACGACGTGCAGAGCTTCACCCGGTCGGTCATGTCGGGCGCGGTGCAGACCGTCGCCCAGAAGGCCAAGGCGCCCGCCGCATCCGCTGGCGGTGGCGGCTCCGAGCTGGGCCTGATCCCCTGGCCCAAGGTGGACTTCGCCAAGTTCGGCCCGATCGAACGCAAGGAAATGGGCCGCATCAAGAAGATCAGCGGCGCCAACCTGTTGCGCAACGCGGTGATGATCCCGGCCGTCACCAACCATGACGACGCCGACATCACCGACCTCGAAGCTTTCCGCGTCTCCACCAACAAGGAGAACGAGAAGAGCGGCGTCAAGGTGACCATGCTCGCGTTCCTGATCAAGGCCAGCGTGGCTGCGCTCAAGAAATTCCCCGAGTTCAACAGCTCGATCGACGGCGATTCGCTGGTCTACAAGCAGTACTGGCACATCGGCTTTGCGGCCGACACGCCCAACGGCCTCATGGTCCCGGTGATCAAAGACGCCGACAAAAAGGGCGTGCTGCAGATCAGCCAGGAAATGGGCGAGCTGGCCAAGAAGGCGCGCGACGGCAAGTTGAGCCCGGCCGAAATGAGTGGTGCTACGTTCACCATCTCCAGCCTGGGCGGCATCGGTGGGCGTTACTTCACACCCATCATCAACGCGCCTGAAGTCGCCATCCTCGGCGTCTGCAAGAGCAACATGGAACCGGTGTGGGACGGCAAGGCCTTCCAGCCTCGCCTGATGCTGCCGCTGAGCCTGACCTGGGACCACCGCGTGATCGACGGTGCCGCAGCGGCCCGCTTCAACGCCTACCTCGGCCAGATCCTCGGCGATTTCCGTCGCGTTCTTCTCTAAGGAAAAGCGATGGCACTGATCAATATCCAAGTTCCCGACATTGGCGACTTCGACGAGGTGGCGGTCATCGAGTTGCTGGTCAAACCCGGCGACACCGTCAAGGCCGAGCAATCGCTCATCACCGTGGAGTCCGACAAGGCCTCGATGGAAATCCCCTCGTCGCACGCCGGCGTGGTGAAAGAGCTCCAAGTGAAGCTGGGCGACAAGGTCAAGCAAGGCAGCGTGGTGCTGGTGCTCGAAGCGGAGGGCGCTGCCAGCGCTCCCGCCGCTGCAGCCGCGACACCTGCCGCAGCCGCACCGGCACCCGCTGCTGCCGTCGCTCCGGTGGCGGCCCCCACGGCGGCCAGCTTCGGCGGTTCTGCCGACATGGACTGCGACCTGCTCGTGCTCGGCGGTGGTCCCGGTGGTTATTCCGCCGCGTTCCGCGCCGCCGATCTGGGGCTCAAGGTGGTGCTCGTGGAGCGTTACGCCACCATTGGCGGCGTTTGTCTGAACGTCGGCTGTATCCCGTCCAAAGCGCTGCTGCACGTGGCCGCGGTGATGGACGAAGTCAGCCACATGGCCGATCTGGGCGTGGACTTCGGTGCGCCCAAGGTCGACATCAACAAACTGCGCACCCACAAAGAAAAGGTCATCGGCAAGCTGACCGGCGGCCTGGCCGCCATGGCGAAGATGCGCAAGGTCACCATCGTGCGCGGATACGGTTCGTTTGTGGGCGCCAACCACCTGGAGGTGGAAGAAACCAGTGGCACAGCCCAGGAGAAAACCGGCAAAAAGCAGACCGTGGCTTTCAAGAAAGCCATCATCGCCGCCGGTTCGCAGGCGGTGCGCCTGCCGTTCATGCCCGACGATCCGCGCGTGGTCGACAGCACCGGCGCGCTGGCCCTCAAGGAAGTGCCCAAGCGCATGCTGATCCTGGGCGGCGGCATCATCGGCCTGGAGATGGGTACCGTGTACAGCACGCTCGGCGCGCGCCTGGACGTAGTCGAGATGATGGACGGCCTGATGCAAGGCGCCGACCGCGACCTGGTCAAGATCTGGCAGAAGATGAACGCCAAGCGCTTTGACAACATCATGCTCAAGACCAAGACGGTGGGGGCCAAGGCCACGCCCGAAGGCAT
>JALOSH010000228.1 GCA_025458545.1 Hydrogenophaga sp. | reverse complement strand
TGGAAAAATCGGTTGAGGCCATGGTGTTGTACCTGGCCACATTGCGCGCGGGTCATGTGTTCCTGCCGCTCAACACCGCCTACCAGAGCGGCGAGATCGGGTACTTCGTGGGCAATGCCGAGCCGTCGGTGGTGGTCTGCAGCCCGAAGAACCACGGCTGGGTCAGCAAGATCGCGTTCAGTGCGGGCACGCAATACGTCTTCACCCTCGGTGATGACCGCACCGGCAGCCTGCTGGAGCGCGCCGCGCACCACAGCGACCGCCACACACCCGCCGTGCGCCAAGACGACGAACTCGCCGCCATCCTCTACACCAGTGGCACCACCGGCCGCAGCAAGGGCGCCATGCTGACGCACGGCAACATGCGCAGCAACGCGCTGGTGCTGCGCGATTACTGGCAGTGGCAGAAGGACGATGTGCTGATCCACGCGCTGCCCATCTTTCATGTGCACGGCCTGTTCGTGGCCATCCACGGCGCGCTGATCAACGGCAGCAAGATGATCTGGCTGAGCAAGTTCGACCCCAAAGTGGTGATCGCCAAGTTCCCCGAGGCCACGGTGTTCATGGGTGTGCCCACGCTGGCGCACATGCGGCTGTTCATCGCGGGCTCAGCGCCGCTGCTGATGGAAACCTTCAAGGACTGGCAGGCCCGCACCGGCCACACCATCCTGGAGCGCTATGGCATGAGCGAGACCGTGATGCTCACCTCCAACCCCTGCGGTGCCGACGCTCGCCACGGTGGCGCCACCGAGCGGCGCGGCGGTACGGTGGGTTTCCCGCTGCCAGGCGTGGCATTGCGCGTGATGGGCGACGACGGCCAGAGCGTGCCACCGGGCGAGATCGGCGGCATCCAGGTGCGAGGACCGAATGTGTTCAAAGGCTACTGGCGCATGCCCGAGAAAACCGCCGAGGAGTTCACCGCCGACGGTTTCTTCAAGACCGGCGACGTGGGCCGGGTCGGCAGCGACGGTTACGTGACCATCGTCGGTCGCAGCAAAGACCTGATCATCTCTGGCGGCTACAACGTCTACCCGGCCGAGATCGAGGGATACATCAACGACATGCCCGGTGTGGCCGAGAGCGCGGTGATCGGCGTGCCGCATCCGGACTTTGGCGAGGTCGGCGTGGCGGTCATCATTGCCAAGCCGGGCACCACGGTGGAGCCGGAGCGCGTCATCGCCGATCTCAAAGCCCGGCTGGCCAACTTCAAGATCCCCAAGCGCTGCGTTGTGGTGGCCGAACTGCCCCGCAACACCATGGGCAAGGTGCAGAAAAACTACAAAGCCTCGTTCGCCTGAAACAGAACACGCGCTGCGGATGGTTATCCGAAGCGCGTGTTTTTGACCCAAGGGCACCGCGGAACCGGCTTTGCCGGGCCGCTAGTGCCGCCCCCCTCTGGGGGGTGACGCCGCAGGCGGCGCGGGGGGCTCGTGTTGAGGGTTACCTCAACACGAGTACAGGTATATGCGAGTGCGTCAGCACCTGCTGCGTCTCGCTGCCCAGCAGCAGTCGCTTGATACCCTTGCGGCCGTGTGAGGCCATGACGATCAGATCGCACTTGTTGCGCTTGGCGGTGGCGATGATGGCGTCGGAGATCAGATCGGACTTCACCGTGATGGGCTTGACCTTCACCTCCAGCTTCTGCCCGGCCGACTTCACCTCATTGACCGCCAGCATCGCTTCGGCCTGCCATTGCGCTTCGATCTTGGCCACCTCGGCCGCGGCCAGCGCCACGCCGCCTTCAAAATAGGTCTGCGGATAGCGCGGGACGACTTTCATGGCCACCACTTCAGCGCCGGTGATGTCGGCCAGCCGGATCGCGTGGTTCACGGCCATCTGGGACAGTTTGGAACCGTCGGTGGCGACGAGGATGCGCTTGTACATGGTCTTTCTCCAGTGGCGTTGTGGTTGAACAGGCACTAGGCTAACAAAGACCGCCGTTTTTGGATTGACATACATCAAGCGCATGGACCCCGAGTTGGACTACGCTCGCCGCATGAACGAGGCCGTCACCGCGCCCCCGGTGGGGCTTTCCCTCACGCGCTCCGCATCCGACGGTGCTGCGGCCCAGCGGCTGGACGGTGGGCGCGGCGCAAGCGCCCCCGAATCGAACCCCATCTTTGGTGGGCACCGCGGACCGCTGACCGTCACCGACAACTTCGCCGTGCTCGACGACCCGATCGAGCAGCAGGAATTCACCGAATTCCGCGAGATCGATGGTCAAAAGATGGCCGAATCGGTGCTGCTGGTGCAAGGCATGTACTGCGCCGCCTGTGCCGACACGGTCGAATGCGCCTTGCAGGATGTGCCGGGCGTGGCGTTTGCCCAGGTGCACGCCGCCACCCGCCGGCTCACCGTCCGCTGGGACCCGGCGACCATCCGCATGTCGAGCCTGGCCCAGGCGGTGGGCGAGACCGGCTACCGTCTCCTGCCACTGCAGCAGGCCTTGTCGATCACCGAACGCATCCAGGAAACCCGCCAGATGCTCTGGCGCCTGTTCGTGGCGGGTTTCTGCATGATGCAGGTGATGATGTACGCGTGGCCGGCCTACGTGGCCGGGCCCGGTGAAATCCCGTCCGACATCGACCAGTTGCTGCGGCTGGCGAGCTTTGTGCTCAGCGTGCCGGTGGTGACCTTTGCCAGCGGTCCTTTCTTCCGCAGCGCCTGGCGCGATCTCAAGCTGGGTCGGGTGGGCATGGACACGCCGGTGTCGATCGGGATTCTGGTGACCTTCTTCGCCAGCGCGGCGGCCACCTTCGATCCGACCGGTCCCTGGGGCCATGAGGTCTGGTTCGATTCGCTGACCATGTTTGTGTTCTTCCTGCTGGGCGGGCGTTACCTGGAACTCAAGGCGCGCGACCGCACCGCCGGTTCGCTGGACCACCTGATGAACCGCCTGCCCGAGGCCTGCGATCGCCGCCGACCGGACGGTTCCTACGAGTCGGTGTCGGTTCGCCGCCTGAGCCTGGGCGATGTGGTCCGGGTGCAGGCTGGGCAGGCGTTCCCGGGCGACGGCGAGGTGCTCAGTGCTTCGGCCACGGTGGACGAGGCCCTGCTGACCGGGGAGTCTCACCCGGTGCAGCGCGCACAGGGCGAGGCGGTGGTGGCGGGCAGTTTCAACCTGGGTGGCCCGGTGGACATGCGCCTGCAACGCCTGGGCCGGGACACCCGTTTCGCCCAGATCGTGTCGCTGATGGAGAAGGCCTCGACCGAGAAGCCCCGGCTGGCCATCCTGGCCGACCGGATCGCTGCGCCGTTCTTGGTGCTGGTGTTGCTGGCGGCGGCCTTTGGCGGCTGGACCTGGTGGCAGATCGACCACAGCAAGGCGCTGGCGGTGGCGGTGGCGGTGTTGATCGTGACCTGCCCCTGCGCGCTGTCGCTGGCCACGCCGTCGGCCATGCTGAGTTCGGCCGGCGCGCTGGCTCGCAGGGGCATCCTGGTGCGGCGCCTGCAGGCTTTCGAGGCGCTGGCGGGCATCAACACGGTGATCTTCGACAAGACCGGGACGCTCACCCACGACCGCTTGCAGCTCGCCGAGGTGCGTGTGCGAGCGGGTACATCGGTCGAGCAGGCCTTGTCCCGCGCGGGCCTGCTGGCGCATGGATCCCTGCACCCGGTGTCGCGTGCGCTGGCCGCCGCCAGCGCGGCGTCGCAGCCTGCTCATGTGGCCGATGTTCAGGGGCCAGACGGCCCAGCTTTGCGCGAGTTTCCCGGCCAGGGCATGCAGGCTTCCTGGGCCGATGGCCGCTTCCTGCGGCTTGGCTCGGCCGATTTTTGTGGTGTCGCGTCCTCACCAGACGCCCCCGAGGCCGATGCACCCCACGCCCACCTGACCGACGAGCAGGGCTGGATCGCGACCTTCCGCCTGTCTGAGGGCTTGCGGGCCGATGCAAAGCAGGCGGTGGAAGCCCTTCGGGGCATGGGCATAGAGACCTGGCTCCTGTCGGGCGACCGCCCCGCAGCGGCCCAACAGGTCGCCCAGGCCGTGGGCATCGATCACGTGATCGCAGGCGCCTCGCCCGAACAGAAGCTGGCCGAGGTGGTGGCGCTGCAGTCCCAAGGCCGACGCCTGGCGATGGTGGGTGACGGTTTGAACGACGGCCCGGTGCTGGCGCGCGCCGACACCTCGTTTGCCTTGGGCCATGCGGCGCCGCTGGCGCAAGCCCAGTCCGACTTCGTGATCCAGGGTGGGGAAGTGCAGGAGGTGGTGCGCACCCTGATTCAAGCCCGGGCCACCCTGCGCATCGTCAAGCAGAACCTGGCGTGGGCGGCCGTGTACAACGCCGTGAGCGTCCCGATGGCTCTGGCAGGCTGGATGCCGCCGTGGCTGGCGGGGCTGGGCATGGCCGCCAGTTCCCTGCTGGTGGTGGGCAATGCGGTTCGACTCTCGTCGAACAGCCCAAGCCAGTCCGCACACGCTGACCCGGCCCACAGTGCAACGGCCTGACACTGCTGCGCGAATTCAACCCTTTGTCTGAGAGCTTCGAGATGGACATTCTGTATCTGTTGGTGCCCCTGTCGGTGGTGCTGGTGTTCGCGATCATCGGGCTGTTCTGGTGGGCTCTGCACGCGGGCCAGTTCGACAACGTGGAGCGCGAAGGCGAGCGCATTCTCAAGGGCGATTGACATAAGTCAAGGCCGATCAGAGACGGAGTGAAGACACTTCTCCGAGTGGTATCAAAGAGGAGTTTTTCATGTCCGTGACAACAAAGACCAGCCAGTCGGCGGTCTATGACGATGGTGTGGTGCGCGGCTTTGCCGTCATGTCCGTGATCTACGGCGTGGTGGGCATGCTGGTGGGTGTGATCATCGCGGCCCAGCTGACCTGGCCCGAGCTGAACCTCGGTATCGAATGGTTGTCGTATGGCCGCCTGCGACCCTTGCACACCAACGCGGTGATCTTTGCGTTCGGTGGTTCGGTCCTGTTCGCCACCAGCTATTACGTGGTCCAGCGAACCTGCCACACCGCCTTGTTTTCCAGCAAGCTCGCCTGGCTCACCTTCTGGGGCTGGAACGCGGTCATTGTCGGCGCCGTCGTCAGCTTGCCCATGGGCCTGACCCAGGGCAAAGAGTACGCCGAGCTGATCTGGCCCATCGACTTGCTGATCACCGTGGTCTGGGTGTCGTACGCGATCGTGTTCTTCGGCACCGTCGGCATTCGCAAGGTCAAACACATCTACGTGGCCAACTGGTTCTTTGGTGCTTACATCATCACCATCGCGCTGCTGCACATCTTCAACAACCTGGCCATCCCGACCGGTGCCACGCACTCTTACTCGGCCTACGCTGGTGTGCAGGACGCGATGATCCAGTGGTGGTACGGCCACAACGCGGTGGGCTTCTTCCTCACCGCCGCCTTCCTGGGCATGATGTATTACTTCATCCCCAAGCAGGCCGAGCGCCCGGTCTACTCCTACCGCCTGTCCATCGTCCACTTCTGGGCGCTGATCTTCACGTACATGTGGGCAGGCCCTCACCACCTGCACTACACCGCGCTGCCAGACTGGACCCAGTCGGTCGGCATGGTCTTCTCCCTGATCCTGCTGGCCCCCAGCTGGGGCGGCATGATCAACGGCATCATGACCCTCTCGGGTGCCTGGCACAAGCTGCGTGACGACCCCATCCTGCGCTTCCTGATCGTGTCCCTGTCGTTCTACGGCATGTCCACTTTCGAGGGCCCGATGATGTCCATCAAGACCGTCAACGCGCTCTCGCACTACACCGACTGGACCGTGGGCCACGTGCACTCCGGCGCCCTGGGCTGGGTCGGTCTGGTGTCCATGGGTTCGCTGTACTACCTGATCCCGCGCCTCTACGGACAGAAAAAGATGTATTCGGTGCCCGCCATCGAACTGCACTTCTGGGT